>JBOFVP010000541.1:0-1623 GCA_051653165.1 Clostridium sp. | reverse complement strand
TATTATTTTATCCAATTATGTTAAAACTATACGTTGGTTTTTAAATAAATAAAAAAAGCATAGCTTCTTTTATAGAATACTCTGCTTTTTCGTAACCCTGTATTTAGTTATTAATTGCAAACCTTGCTTCCTCATAAGTTATTCACACACAACTCTATTCTTTACAATTCTTATGCTTTTACACTCTTAATGTACTTTATTAAATCATCTGGTGAAGGTGTAATGAAGCTTTCTGAGGATATATATTCTACTAATTCATCTGAAGATACCCATTTAAAATTAATGGTTTCTCCCTTTTGCAATGTAATACAATTTTTATCAATATCACACTCACATAAAAATACCTTATAAAAAGCATTCATTTCTTTATTTATGGTAGTATAACTATACTTTAAATCATTTGCAATAATACCTGTTTCCTCTGATAACTCTCTCTTTGCTGCATTAATAAAATCTTCTCCCTTTACTACGCAACCACTTGCACCTGTTTCCCACAAACCTGGAAACTTTGATTTGTTCCAATCTCTTTGCATTAATAAATAGGTTCCGTCCAAGTGATGTACAATAATTATAACTATTGCATGAAATAATCCCTCTTGGATTTTATCCCCTCTAACTATATCAACGCCAAGTTTAACTTCATTTTCATCATATCCATCCCAAATCTCCATAAAACCCTCCCTTAAATACACTTACTACACCCTATTGTAATTTCTTATTATTTGCTATAAACCCTTTTATATCTTCTATATCCCATTCTGATAATTCTGTGCCACGTGCTTCTTTTAATACTGAAATACATTTTTCAATATCTGTAGAGTCTCCTACAATATCCCCAATCTCTTTTATATGCTTAACAAAGTTCATAAAGCCCTCTTTATTATATAGAGGATGGTGGGCTGGAATATAAAAATTTGAATCAATGTTAATAAGCTTTTCTAAAAATGGATAGAGTTTTTCTCTTGAGTAGCTCCATTCTCCATGATACATATCAAGATACATTGAGTCTCCCATAAAGGTAACACTTTCTTCAATTGCTGTTACTAAACAAGAATCTGTAGCGTGATCTGCATTTACTCTTTCTACCTTAACTTTTACCCCACCTAGATCTATTAGTATTTCATTATCAAATATTATATCTGATGATGGTATTTCAAAACTTCTCTCATTGCTTGGATGTTCTATTTTTATATGTTCCTCACAAAATTCTATTTCTTCACCTGATTTGACTCTTTCTCTAATAGCTTCATCAGTCCATTTTAGTCCTTTCATCCATTCTAATTTTTCATTTGTTCTTTTATTTACTATATTTATGGCATTTATTGTTGTGATTCCAAATACATGGTCCCAGTGCCAATGAGTTAACACAAGATACTTTATTTTAGGAATATTAAGCTTTTCCACATAGCTTAGAAATTCTTCTGCATGTGCCTTTCCATTTCCACCGTCTACCACTAGGGAATATTTATCCCCAACTATTAGTCCAAGTACTGGTCTATCTCCTTGTTGAACAAAATCCATATAATATACTCTATTTGTTAATTTATTTAGCATAATCTTCTCCTTAGTACGTTTCTAATTTACTCTTATAAAATATTATATTTTAAATTTTATCTATGGCTA
>JBOFVP010000540.1:0-1398 GCA_051653165.1 Clostridium sp. | reverse complement strand
TCACTATATCTTCAATTTCTATCTGCCCTATACCATTGTATGAATTTACAGTACAAGAACCTATTACGTCGCAATTAACAGCTTTATCTCTCAAACTATCTTTTAATATTTTTGTTGCATATTTCTTTATAAATTTTATTCCATTAACTTCAAAGATTATGTTCGTAGCTTTTATATTATCATCAGTTATCATCAAATCAACATTTTGTATTACTACAAGTGGTTTATTTATTTTGTTTCCCCACTCATCTTCATAACTAGCTATTTCGTCCACAAACCATTGTTCTAATTCTTCCTTTTCCAATATAAAATCAACTTCATATTCCTTGCCTAGTTTAATTTCTTTATCTTTATAAAGATTGTTTAAATATTTTTTAAACTCTTCTATATTATCTTTTTTGCAAGTCCACCCTCCTGCCTGTTCATGTCCACCTAATATTCCCCCTATATTACTCTCTTTAATATCCTTATATAGATTTTCACTTATATTATCTGCACCTCTGAAAGAACCTCCTAGAGAATCTTTTGTACTATCTGAATAAATAAATATTGGAACACCAAATCTATCAGCTAGTTTCCCTGCAATTAAACCTCTATGTGTGCCACTTAGCTTTCCTGAATTAATGAATAAAACTCTATCGTTTTCTTTCATATCTATTTCATTAATTATCTTCTCTAACCCTGTTTTAACCGCCCTATCTTGCCTAGCCTTAACGTTCTTGCAATCATTAGCCACCTTTAAACAGAAATCATAATCATCTGAAATAAATGCTTTAACCATATTGGACTTTTCAGCTATAGTTCCACTTCTAATTGTTCCATTAACTATTGGGGCTATAGTCCAACCAACTTTTTCTATGTTATATTTGCCATCTAAATCATATGATTTAATTTCTTTTAATGCTTGTAAGAACAAATTATTTGTTTTCTTTATACCTTGATAAACATAATATCTAGTTTCTTTTTCGTGCAAATCCATAACATCCGCTATATTACCTACACAAGCTAAATCTATAAAATTACTAGCATAACATTCGCCTAAGTAATCATCTAATGCTGTTATAAATTTATAGCACACACCAGCCCCACTTAAATTCTTATTAGATACGTTGCTAGATAATTGATTATTTATTACTATTGCATTTTCTGAGAACTTATCTCCTTTGTGATGATCTATAACTAAAATATCAATTCCTTTATCTTTTAATTTCTTATGGTCTTCAAAATCATTAGTCCCAGCATCAGGAATTATTACCAATGAAACTTCTTCATCTACTACAATATCTGAAATACCATGTTGCTTACCTACATGTTGTTTATATGTTAAATTTGACTTTGGATATACTTCTTTTATGTAATTATATAGAATTGAAAAAGATGTCATACCATCCATATCAC
>JBOFVP010000539.1:0-3674 GCA_051653165.1 Clostridium sp. | reverse complement strand
TAAGGTATGAGCTTATAGCACATTATATATTCTCATTGGATGGATGCAATATGATTAAAAGAGATCCTTGGTTTAATTCAAGCTGGTATGAAACAAAATCAATTCATGCTAGGAACAATTCTTTATATTGGGATAAAATACAATACTATATTGATTATGATAGTTTAGATGAGGCTATAAAGGGAACGTATTTACAATATGCAGATTATAAGAAATTCACTTATGATGGCAATAATCATCTACTTAAATATTTAGAGTTGTTCTCTAAATATCCACAGATAGAGAAACTAAATAAGATAGGTTGTAGCAATCTAGTTAGAATGAGGTTAGATAGACAAAGTGGAACATCTATAAATTTTAGAGGCAAGGATTTATGGAGTATGTTAAAAATCTCTAAAAAAAATTTCAGGGAAATGCAAAAGAATAGGTTTGGTCCTCCTAGCATGTGTCTAATTGAGATGTATCAACTAAAGAGTGATAGTTCGACTCTATCAGCTAAAGATGTAGAAGACTGTTCAATGAAATATTATCCAGACGCTATGAAGAAGATTATTAAATATACAACATTGGATAAGGCTTACAGGTATTTAAATAAGCAGATGTCCAAAGGTGAGTATGTGACACATAGGTCAGTTCAGATTAGATGGGTAGATTATATAGAGCAATGCGTAAAGCTTAAAGTTGATTTGAGCAATAAGAAGTATTTGTTTCCTTCAAATTTAGAAGAAGAGCATCATAAGACAACTCTTAAGATAAAGCTTAAGGAAGATAAGGAATTAGATGAAAAGATAAGAGAAGCAAATAAAAAGAGGGATATTTACAATATTGGTTATAAGAACTTATTTTGCAGACCTGCAAATAGCTCAAAAGAACTGATTGAAGAAGGATATGAGTTAAAACACTGTGTTGGTGGATATGCTCAAAGGCACGCAGAAGGTGGGACGAATATATTGTTAATAAGGCATTTAGATGAACCTGATACTCCATTTTTTACCCTAGAGGTTGATTGGAAAGGTATTAGGCAGGTACATGGATATAGAAACTGTAATCCAACAGAGGAAGTGCAAGAGTTTTTAGATTTTTTTAAAGAGAAGATTTTAAATAAAAGAAAAGAGGTAGCTTAAATGAGTTTAATAGTAAGAACACCTGATGTTATTGCAGCTGAGATAAATAGTATAAAAGACCAAACAAAGAAAGTGGTTCTTTCAGCAAGTGTTGAAATTGGAAGAAGGCTAATTGAAGCAAAAGAAATGCTTAATCATGGAGAGTGGGGAACTTGGTTACAAGATAATGTAGATTACTCTCAGAGAAATGCAAATAACTTGATGAAGTTATTTAATGAATATGGAAGTGACCAAATTAACCTTTTAGGTGACAATCTAAAATCGCAAGCGTTTGCGAATTTGAGTTATACCCAAGCAATTGCAATGCTTGGAATAGAGTCAGAAGAACGTGAAAAATTCATTAAAGATAATAATGTTGCTGAAATGAGTACGAGAGAATTGCAAAAAGCTATTAAAGAGCGTGATGAAGCTTTAAATCTAAAAAAAGAATTAGAGAATAAGCTAAAAGAGAGTACAGATAGGGTTAAAAAGATTGAGTCTGAAAAGAAAAAAATAGTAACTGATATGGCAAATAGCTTAGATAAACACACATTTGATTTAGATGTTGTTAAGGATGAAAAGAAAAGAGCTGTTGAAGCATTAGAGGATGCAGAAAGAAAAATAAAAGAATTAGAGGAAAGACCAATTGAAGTTAATGCTCATGCAGCAGAGGAAGATATTCTAAAAGCTAGGGAAGAAGTTAAAAGAATGTACCAGGTGCAATTGGATAGCTTAAATAGGGAAAAGGAAGAAGCTGAAAAGAGGATTAAAGAATTAGAGAGTGTTAAAGTGTCAAAAGAACCTCAACCTAACATTCAAGAGGTAAAGTTCAGGGTGCTTTTTTCAGAGTTACAGGAGTCATTTAATAAAGTGATTAGTGAGTTAGGTAATCTGGAGGATAGAGACAAGTATGCAGGTGCTGTTAGAAAGTTAATTAAGATTATGGAGGATAAAGTAAATGAGTAAAGATGAAATTGATATCCATAATAGGGAGATATGCAGAAAAGCAATTGATACTTATGGGCAAGCGATTCAATTAGTTGTAGCAATGGAAGAATGTTCAGAGCTTATCCAAGCAATAAGTAAGTATATCAGAGGAGAGGACCATAACATTGAGGAAGAAGTTGCAGATGTATCAATAATGCTTGAACAATTAAGTGTAATATTCAATAAAGATTTAATTGAAGAGATGAAAAGGCAGAAATTAAAAAGGCTAAAGGACATGTTGTTATGACTATATTAGTCAAATACATTGAGGATGGAGAAGAACTCATAGCAGAATTTAACTGCTATGAGGCTCTAGGAATATGGATAGCAAATAGATATGACATTGTTAGGGTTTTAGATGTGGGAATTGAGGAGGAGTTTTAATGAGTGCAACGCAAGTAATGTTGGAATTAGCAATACAAGAGTTTGGAACATTAGATACATTAACTATAATGTTATCTCAAAAGAGGGATAAGGAAATAGTTAAAGAGCAATATAAGATGCTTGAAGAGTCTGGGAGGCTTAAGCAAATGGTTAGAGCATTTAAAGAGGAGGATGAAAGAATATGAAAAATGGTAAAAGACCAACTAGAAATCATAAAAAGATAATGCAAAAGGAAGGATTAGATCCTAGCGAATGGTTAGTGAGTAAGGTTAATCATGAAGTACTGGTTTTGGTTAGCCGAGATGGGGAAAAGAAGAGAGCCTTAAGATATTAGCAAATTATTGCAAAGTGAATTTAAGGAGGATTTAAAGAATGATATTTAAAGAAGGACAAGATGTTTCAGCCTACTCAAGTATGTCTAAATGTTGGAGACAAGCTGTTATAGATAGGGTTTTATATGATGAAAAAGGGGAGAGAATTTATTACGTTGATTTTGGATTTTGCATCACATTAATTGCTGAAAGTGATGATTTGATAGGAGAACCGATTGAGAGTATTTCTATTAGAATGATTTTAAGACAATTAAAAGCAGGGTCTTATAAGCGTGATGATTTTAAAATTGTAATAACTAATGAATATATATTTATTAATGAAAATGGAAAGGATATATTTTCAATGGAACTTACTAATAGATTTGATGTGGAGAGAATTGATAATTTTCAGTAAAGTAGCAAGAAATGGGGAAATGCGAGGATATTATGATGAAAACTCAAAAAGAAATAATAGATATTGCATTTGAGAGGGCAAAAGTAAGGATTAAAGAAATTTGCAAAGGGAGAGATAAATATAAAAAAAGAATGAGGAATAGGAGGAAAAAAGGAAGATGAATATGTATCAGGAGGTAGCAAAATATCTTAATAAAAATAAAGATGAAATTACTAAGCAAGAGTCTAGAACTATAGTTGAAAAAATAACTAAAAGATTTAATGTAAAAAAGAACTCAGCGGCAGTGTACTACTATCAATGGAAAAGAGAATTTATAGGAAGTTATAATTGTGTTCCAAGGAGGACTAGGACTAAGAAGAAAAAGCTAGCGGTCAAAAGTGATACTTTAAAACTAAAAGCAGAGTTAAGCAAGGATATATACAAGATCCAAGGAATGTATGGTGAATATATTAAAAGTGGACAAGGTGTAAAAAT
>JBOFVP010000538.1:0-1448 GCA_051653165.1 Clostridium sp. | reverse complement strand
ATAAGCTAGAGCTTAGAAGATCCCATGAAAATCCTTCAGTTTTAGAGATTTATAAAAAATACTTAGATAAACCATTAAGTAGGAAGGCTCATGAGCTTATTCATACTAAGTATTTTCCAAAGTTAAAGAAGTAAAAAGTACGAGGAATTGAGTTTGAAATAGATATAAGGTAGTTATATAATTAAAAATGAAAGGGAGCAATTTTTGCTTCCTTTTTTAGTTATGTTCTATTAGTAGATTGATGTTTATTTTATAGGTAATTTGGTATATACTATTCATAAGATAGGAAGGTGACATTAAGTGAAGGAAAGTGATATTAAATGGCATCCAGCCTTTGCAGCTGCAATAAAATTAGAACTTAAGGAATATGAAAATAGTCTTGAATATTCAATGGAACATGAGCTTACACAAGAACCTTTAAAAATTGATATAGTGGTGGTTAAGAAGCTTAATGATATAAAGATTGAAAAATCTATAGGACGTATTTTAAAGAAGTATAATATTTTTGAATACAAATCCCCTACTGACTACATATCAATAGATGATTATTATAAGGTTAAGGCATATGCATATCTTTACAAGGCATTAGAAGGTAATACAAATTCAATAGAGATTAAGGATATGACAATTACATTAACTTCTACAGGTAAGCCTAAAAAATTATTGAAATACTTAGAGGATAATAATATTAAGGTAATAGAAAGTAAGAATGGTATATATTATTTTGAGGGGACAGATATAGACACTCAATTAATAGTAACAAAGGAAATTTCAGATGAGGACATTAGATATTTAACCTTGTTACAAAAAGAGCATGATAATAAGAATGTGCTTAAAAATTGGATACTTGAGTATAGTAGAAATATAAAAAATCCTATGTATAAGGTAATAATGGAAGTGTTAAGTAAAAGTAATCATGATGAATTAGTGGAGGTGTATAGAAAAATGGGAATACCAAAAATTAGTGAAGATAATAAGAATTTTTTAATGGAATCTATTAGGGAGTTAGAGATAGATAAGGAAATTATGGAGAAAGGAAAAGCAGAAGGAAAAGCAGAAGGAAAAGCAGAGGGTATAGTAGAAGGTAGAGTAGAGGGTAAAAGTGAAATACTTATTAAGTTACTTATGAAAAAATTCAAGAAGTTACCAACTCGTTATAAAGAGGAAATTGAAAATTTATCACAGGAAGCTATTGAACTTATTGCAATGGATATTTTTGATTTAAACTCTGTGGAGGATTTAGATCAATATTTATAATTTTAGTATAGAATTAAAATAATAAGGTCTCAGTAACAATTGAATTTACTGGGACTTTATTTTCATAGAAAAAGGGTAGAAGGGAGAAGGTAATGGAAACAAAAAATAAAACATACATAGCAATAGATTTAAAATCATTCTATGCTTCAGTAGAATGTATTGAGCGTGGACTAAACCCAATGACAACAAAT
>JBOFVP010000537.1:0-3860 GCA_051653165.1 Clostridium sp. | reverse complement strand
AGATGACATAGATGTAAAAGCAAAAGCAAAGGCAGCATTAGAATATTGTTTAAATGCAACAGCTTTCAATGTTGAAAATGGAGGCAAGCCATGGAAATATATTTTAATTCCACATAGCGTAGTAAAATTAAATATGTCTTTAGATTTTCTTGTTAATACTTATGAAATAGAAAAGTTAGAAGATTTAAAATAAAAATAGCTGAAAACTTGAAATACTAAAACTCCTTTATTATATTATAGAAAATAATTAATAGAGGAGTGTTTTTTATGTATGGAAAATTTAGAAAATGTGATTATTGTGGACATAGAGAAAGGGTTAATGAACAACATGATTTTATGTTAGGAATGGATACAACAAGAATGGTATGTAGTGAAAGTGATGAGTATGAATTACTTGTTGATGAATTAACATATATCAATAAATATATGTTTGACACTATGGAAAATAAATTTGAATTTAAGGACTGTAGAGGGTGTAAATTAAAAAATAGAAGTTTAAACTCTAAAAAATACTTTGATAGTATGATTGAAATAATAGATGATCAAAAGAAGGATTTATATGATAAGTTATCGGAGGTATATCTTATTGAAAGAGAATATTTTAATGAGTTTGGAAGTTTTTAAATAAATATTTGAGATTATAAAATATCTTTAGATATAGTGTAGCTATATTTAAAGGTATTTTTTTATTTTACAAAGGTATTTAATTATTATTTAGTGAAACTTGTTTTGAAAAATCAAACAGAACAACTCTTTTATAAAAAGGGATTATATAGATTATAAATAGGAATTAACAATTATTTAGCAGTGTTAGCTTTAAAAGCAGCATCTAAGGTGTTTAATACTGCAATCCGTTGTAGCTATATCTATAAATATAGCTACGCTTGCAAAGGTAAGTACACGGGCTTATTACTAACCAAAGATTTTATGTACATAGCAAATCGTCTCAGTTTTACTGAGACGATTTGCAGCAGGGATGTAAATCCTTATCCCGTAAGGGATAAGCAAAACGATTTATTTGAAAATTTTATGAAACAAAATAATAAGTGAAAATTTTGGATAAGTTTTTATAAAAATCTTATCTAATAATTTGATAATGAGTAAGAAGTATATATACTGTCTAAAAATTAATAAAGGAGATGGTATATTATGAAGAAAGAGATTGATAAATACAATTGGGAGTTAGGTATTAAAGAGCAAAATATCTATGATAACTTATGTGTACAAATAGAGAAAGTTTTTAGACATTGTAATCAAGGATCTTTTAAAACTAGGGAGAGATATGAGGATGGCGTGAAAAACTTTGCCAAGTATATGGCAGATGCATTTAAAAAGCAGAATTTAAACAACATAAAACCTAAACATTTATATGGATATGTAGAATTTATGCAGGATATGGGATACTCAACTTCTTATGTAACTACTAATATATCAGCAATACGTTTTTTCTATGACCAAGTTGGAAATGATAGTAGGAAATTACCTAACAATAATAAATTAGGTGTAATTAGTAGAAGTAAGGAAGAAAGAATAGGCGATAATAAGGCTTGGGTACCTTTAGAGATAGAGAATTTTATAATATATGCAAGTGATGTAGGACAAGAGAGATATGGGGATATGGTAAGACTAAGTTGTCAATTAGGCTTAAGAATCCATGAAGTTTGTAGATTAAATAAGAGTCATCTAAGACAAGCATTAGAAGAAGGTAAGATATCTATTAAAGGTAAGGGTGGTCTTGTAAGATATGTACCTGTAAGAGATAAGATTTTAATACAAAAGTTATATGATAATGCAAAAAGAGGAGATAAAGTTTTTATAAGAGAAGGTGAGCAAACACATAAGGTTATAAAGAATATACAAATGTTTATCTATAACAACCAAGATAAGTTTGCATTGGATAGAAATAAACAATTAACATTCCATGGATTACGCCATTTTTATTGTCAGAATAGATATAAGGAACTTATTAGAGAGGGATTAACAGACTTGCAAGCTAGAAAGATTGTAAGTAGAGAGTTAGGTCACTATAGAATAAGTATTACAGAAATATATTTAAATTAGTGAATTATTAAAAAATATTGGTTTAAAAGTTGAAATAAGGATATGTACTCTATAGAATACATTAAACTTTTAGATTAAAGGAGAGATGTATTATGGAGAAAGAATTTATAAAATTTAGCAAGGATTTTATGTATGTTACAGGAGACAATGGAGATAGAGTGGATGTACCACACTTAGTCTCTAAAGCATTTAATAGACATAGATATGTTAACTCAACTCAGGAGTTACAGATGCAATGTGTAGATTGTAAGACATGGATTACTATTATGAAAAATACTAATAATAACTTTGAAGATATACATGATGAATGTGTTCTAGATAAGATATTTACTAGAGATAGGCAAGGATTTTATTTTGCTAATAGATGTTTAAAGTGTAAAGAGAAATTGTCAGTTGATAAGGAAAATAATCCTGCTCATTTGCTTGAGAAGAATAGTAAATATAGTTTATATTTAAAACCTACCAATAAGGAGTATCTAGAATTTAAAGCAGCAGCTTTAGGTATAGATATTGCAGAAGCATTAAATAGAATTATAGAAAAGGATAAGACCCCTGATAATATACAAAAATTAAAAGATGAATTTGCTAAAAGAGTAGATAAGAAATTCAAATTGTAAACATTGCGCTAACAACGCTTAAAGCATCCTGTAAAGGCTGCTTTTTTGCGTTATTATCCAGTAAGGAGGTGATACTACATGGGAGAGAGTGAAATAAAATACTATGATGAAGATGGATTAACAAAAGAAAATAGTTATTATGCACAGATAATATTTAGATCTTTAAGAAAAGATGGTAATCCAGTAACTAAGTTTAATAAGGACAGTAAAATAGAATTTGAACGAGCAAAAATAGAGATAAGTATAAAAATAGCAGCTAGAGATGAAAGAGATGAAATTGTTACTATTGAAAAAACAATTAAGGATGATACAGGAGATTTTTATGTTGAAGATTAATACAGACGCAAGCTCTAAAAAAGAGAGTCCAAGATGCTTAATAGGATATATAATTCTACAAGATAATTTTGTTTTCAAAAAAGATGTTAGAGAAATCAATATAGGTAAAATAAAAGATAATAAAAAAGTTAACGAGACTATATATTTAGAATTGCTTTCTGTAAATTTTGCTTTAGGACAACTAATGAAGAGTAATCTTAAGGATATAGATGGAATTGAGATTTATAATGATAATACTACTGTAATTTATATACTTAACAGACTCTTTAGAAATAAAAGAAAAACAACTAAGATAGAACAAATTTTAAAAGCAGAATTGGAAAATGCAAAGCATATGATAAGCAGGATTGGTACAGTAAAATTTAAGTATATCAGTAGCAGAGATAATAAGGCTCATAAAACATTAGAGAATTACAGAAAGTCATGTAAGGTATATGAAAAGCTAATGTTATTACGAAAATGGGAAGAAGATATTAAAGAGTTAATGATTGAAAACACTAACGAAGAAGAGTTTATTGTAACAACAGCAAAGGGAAATAAATTTAGAGTCAACATAGAAAACAATATGTGTACATGCAAGTATTTTTATTACACTAGAGAAATGTGCAAGCATATTATTGCCTGTAGAAGATACAAGTAAAAGTATAGCCATTAGCTTAAAATGCTAATGGCTAAAAAAATATAAAAAATATCACCTGAAAATTTGATTTTAGATTTTATATACGTATATTGTCTAAAAATTAAGTTTTGGAGGTGATGTAGTATATGTATGACACATTTACTTTTAATAGAATAAAGACAAGGGTGACAAGAGATAATTTAGAGAATGGATGTTATATATCTAAT
>JBOFVP010000536.1:0-2930 GCA_051653165.1 Clostridium sp. | reverse complement strand
TGCTTCTTTTAACAATTCTATTTCTTCTCAATGAATATGTTGTTTTTCCTGTTTCATCCCTACTTAATGAATAATGCATACTAACTCCATCAATGCTATTATTCAACTCACCCTTTATTCTTATCATTTTCAATAGATTTTCTTCTGTTACATAATCATCTGCATCCAACCAGAGTATATAATCCTTTGTCGCTTTACTAAATGCATAATTTCTTGCCTTACTAAAATCATCACACCATTCAAAATCATAAACATTAGCATTAAATTCATTTGCTATTTTTTTTGAATCATCTGTTGATCCTGTATCTACTATAATTATTTCATCTACAAGTTTATTTACACTACTTAAGCATCTTGAGAGAATTTTTTCTTCATTTTTAATTATTAAGCATAAACTAATTTCAGCCAACTTATACCACCTATTAAAATTTTTATATTATTATACTATGCCTAATAGTTATTTTTGATATTATAAAAAAAGTATACCTAACTTAATAGATATACTCTTTATAATTAATTATCTTTTATTTTTGATTTTATTATAGGTAATGCAGTTGATACAACTAATATTATCAATACTATTACTGCCATCATGTTACTTCCAACAAATCCATTAGGTGTTGATGGAGTTATTACTCCAGTTAATTGAAGTATTATTCCTAGTAACCCTATTATTGATCCTCCAGCTACAAGACCTGAAGATAAACTTATACCATTTGATACTCTAACTTCTTGTTCCTTCTTACTCTTACTCATTTTCTCAACTAATACTCTAATTAATGCTCCAACTAAAATAATTGAAGTTGTTGATATTGGTAAGTAGAATCCTATTGCTATTGTCATTATTGGCAAATCTAAGAAAAATAAGAATATAGCCATGACTATACCAACAATTATCATTGGCCAAGGTAATTCACCTGACATAATTCCTGATGTTAATGTTGACATAAGGTTAGCTTGTGGTAATGCAAATGGTGCATCTGCCCCTGTAATAGCTAATTGATTCTTAAGTATTAATATTGTTCCAGTTACAACTACAACTCCTACAATACTTGAAATAGCAAAATAATTTTGCATTTCCTTCTTTTCAGCCTTAATCATATATGTAACCTTTTGTGATTGACTATATCCACCAGCCACTGCTATTGCAACAACCATAAATAATGCAAATAATAATAATGACTTATTATCTGACTTATCTGTCCATCCCATTGTAACAAACACTAAAGTTAAAATTACAAGCGATGCTATTGTCATACCTGATACAGGAAGATTTGATGTTCCTATAGTTCCAGTTAAACGCCCTGCTACAATTACAAATAATAAAGCTAGTATTAATGAAACTATTGCAGCTATTATAGCCATCTTTATATTTTGTGAAATTATAAAAGCTGATACAAACGCAAGTACAACTCCACCTATTAGTATTATTAATTCTCCTGAACCTTTTGATGAAGAATTATCATTACCTGACTTTGCTTTTAAAGTTTCTCTTATTGAAACTACTATTGTAGGAATTAATTTAAGTGCTCCTATTAATCCACCACATAGCATCATACCTGCTCCTATGTATTTAACATAACTTCCTGCTATAGCATTAGCATCCATTTGGTTTACTAATACTGATGCATCATTCCATGAATGAGCTGTTGATTCAGCTAAATCAGTAAAATATCCTATTAAAGGTGCTACACCAAAGTTAGCTAATACTGAACCTGCAAACATTGTTAATGCAACTTCTAACCCTACGATAAATCCTATTCCTAATAATAGAGGATTTACTTCAGTTGAAAATTTCCACTTATAAAATTTGCTTCCCATAAATGTTATTGTATTGTTAATTACATTTAAGAATGAGCTTGTTAATAAATTTATAATACCACTAATTGCAAAACCAATTCCCATAAATTTAATAGCATCCCCACCTTCTTCTGATGCTACTAATGTTTCTGTAATTGCCATTGATTCTGGATACATTAACTTTCCGTCTTCTTCTACTATTAAGTAGTTGTAAACTAATGATAAACATCCAATACCAAATAATGCACCTGCAATACCTACAGATACACCTTCAAAGAAAGTTATGTCACTTCCTATTAAAATTATTGCTGGTAATACATATATCATTCCACTGGCAATAGATTCTCCTCCACTTGCCATACCTTGAATTATATTTTTTCCCGGAATACCTTTTCCTTTTGCAAACACTCCAATTAACATTGAGCCTATAATAGCTCCTGGTATACCTGCAGCAACTGTTAATCCTGATTTCATTCCTGAATAAGCTGTTGATGCTGCAAATATTACTGATAATAAAATACCTATTATTAGTACTGCTAAACCTGAGCCGCTTTTAGAATTTTTGTTTCCATTCCCTTGTTTAGGTGATGTATTCATCCTTCGTACGCTCCTTTATCTTTTTTCTCTTGTTTAGTATTTCTTTCTATAAAGAAAAAAATTCCACTTCATCACGTTAAAGCATTAACGTTATGATAATATTATCATGGCTTGTATAATTAATCAATATTATTGTATTATTTATTTTTTTATAAACAATTCCCACTGTTTATCATTTAAATATACCTTAGGATGTAAATCCATTATATTTGAAAAACTTCTAATTGCTTTAAAGACCTTATCTATGAAGTAAAACTCCTCTAATTCTTGTCTATTAATTTTATCTTCACATATAAACTTAATAACTAAATAATTATTTTCCCTCTATAGCTCCAGTATCGTTTAATATTGCTGCGACCTTTGCTTCCTCTATAAAGCATTTATCATATTTTAAACTAACTAAAATTTTTTCAACTAAGTTTGCAACATTTACTACATGATCTAGATTATGATGTGCCCATCCTTTATCTATGTTTTCAAACTCTGTTATTTTATTATAAATTTCTTTTATTATATTATCATTTTTAACTTTC
>JBOFVP010000535.1:0-1864 GCA_051653165.1 Clostridium sp. | reverse complement strand
TGTCCATCTACCACTTTTATTGTTAAATCATTATTTATAAATGTTACAACCCCCATAAAATGATTGTTACCATTATTTTTAACCCTATCTAAGTCGTTCCAAAAATCTATTATTTGATTTTCTTCCCAAGAATATATCCTTTGATTTAACGGAATCTCATAGCTTTTCTTTTCTTCTAATAAACTTCTTAAACTGGTATCAATATTATCTATTTGTATCATTTTAATCCCTCTCTTATATATTATTACCCTCAATAGTTGTACAAATTTCATCTGAATCTAAAACCTCTGCAATCACTTCAGAAATTTCCTCCATAATACTAGTGATAGATTCTTTTGTTATTGATCTTATCTTATTATCATCTCTCACAACACTCTTTAAATATTTATGGTTATATTTAAATTGAGTTATATTACGCCTCTCTTCATAAACAAAAGAAAATAAATACTCCTTTTCTATTGTCTTATCTGGTGTTTTTTTATAAATCATCAAGTTTTCAGATACACCAACCTCTAAAGATTCTGGCTTAAACCAAAATTTAAAAAACCAATCTACTAACTCTACCCCAAAAGAATCTGACTCTATTTTAGACATAAAATATTTTACCTTTTTCCCAGTGCCTGTTCCGCTTTTAATTTCAAAATATGCAGGCAAAACCTCATTTATAGTAGTTATATTACTTGTGTTTATATAACCTTTCATTTTACTTTTTACTTCAATTATAAATTTATCCTTATCACTCTCATTATTAAAATATTCTGTAAAGAAGAGATTTACAATAACTTTAATCTTCGGAGGAACTTTAACTTCTAAAGCTTTATTAGAATGCTCATTAGTATCTTCTTCAATTGTATCTTGTCTTACTTCAACCTCTTTGGCATTTATTTTATATAAACCGAATTGATTACTCCAGCTATTAATAGTGTTTATGGCTACACTTTCATTCCAGAAATTTTCATTAAAATATTTATTATCAATCTCTCTTATTGTAACTAACAAAATTAAAAATGGTATATCTATATTATTATTAACACTATTAAACTCCATAAAAATACTTTGAAGTATACTTTGATTTAAAATCCGTTTAATTTTCCTTGGATTCAGTCTTGACTGATAAAATATATTGCTAATTAAGCTTGTACTATTTATAAAGTTACTTATTATTGATTCAATTAATTGATTAGCATCAACATCCACTTGTGACAAATTATTATCCACATTAATTGAATTTAACTCATGACCTATATTATTATTTTTTAATATAGAATCAATATATAATTTTATGTTTTCTGCTTCTAAATTTGGTAAATAAAAAGGAATTTGAATTAATTTCTCTAGATATTCATTTGTAAACTCCCTAAGTACTTCTTTCTCTTCTTTATCTTCTAGGGAAGCTTTAAACTTTATAAAATCTTTATATTTATCTACAATAGCATTTTTTAAATGTTCGATATCGCAGCCTAGAAAAAAAATACAATTTGTGGAATCAAACAATAATTTAATTGTCTCTAGTATGTTGATTATTGTTTCGACTCCACATCTATCTAAATCATCAATAAAAACTAAAAACTTTTTATCACGAGTGTTATCCTTTCCTAATATCCCATTAATTCTTTCTTTCATTGAAACATCAATTAATGGGGAATACATGCTCTTATATTTATCATGCGAAATAGTTAAATCTACGCCTGATATATTGCCTTTTAGATTAATAGACTTTAATAGTGCTAATATTTGATACTTCCTATCAGTTGTATTATTAAATGTACCATCTTTTTCTGCTATCTTATATATCTCTTGAAAGAAAATAGATAAAAAATTCTCTTTTTTACTTACTTCCCATGAATTAAGTCTTAATATTTTA
>JBOFVP010000534.1:0-1715 GCA_051653165.1 Clostridium sp. | reverse complement strand
ATTTTTCTAGGCTAGTTTGTAGGGGTGTTAATCCAAGTTCGGAGGCTAGTTTGTATTGTGACTTACTTGATTCAATGAAATACTTTTCAGCAAAGGAGGCATTATTTTTTTGTATTATTTCTAAAAATACACATGATTCGTAAATATATCTAACTCTAGCTGTTGCAGCTACAGCGTACCCTCCTTCCAAAAGGTAAATTATTTCATCTAATGTTTTTAAAATCATCACAAATAATCTTGACTTTACATCTGCTTTGTATGAAATACCTCCAGAATCCTCAAACATAACTTTCGAATACTGAAATCCTAACTCATCATAAATATACTTTAATGCCCTCAACTTTAACAGATTATCATTAAAAGATGAATTTCTAATTTTATAACTTGGCTGTAAATAATTTATTATTTCCTTAAAGCAATCATTTGATATAGTTGACAACTCCTCAGAAGAGAATTGGTTAGTATTAGTTCCATCAACAATATATTTTTCCATTTTCTCAATGTAGTTATCTATAATTTTTTTTATGTTAATATTCATATTCATATAATAAACTCCTAAACAATGTTATATCTAACATTTTATAACAAATACTAAAAATAGAAAATATAAAAGAAAAATTATTGTATTTAAATTGTATAACTAACATGAGTTATAAGAAGGTTGGTGATACAATAATGGATTTTTATATAAAGTATAGTGATAGTGAAATGTTAAGGTTGCCAGTAACTCCTAGCGATTTTACTATTCAAGCGGGAAACAATACTCAGAACGTTACTGTAACCAATGTAGGAGAATTATCCTTATGGGGCCCAGAGAAGTTACGTTCAATATCTATTCAAAGTTTCTTTCCTTACAGGTTCCATTCTAGTTATTGCTCATATAGAGGATTTCCTAAACCTTGGGATTGTATTGAAACTATTAATAAATGGAGAAATAGCGGTAAGCCAATTAGATTACTTATTATTGATAGATCCAGAGAAGTTGATATAAATATTGAAATGCTTATTGAGACTTTAGATACATCTATGAGAGATGCTTCAGGGGATGTTTACTTTACTTTAGCTTTTAAGGAATACAGAAGAGTAAAGCTAGAGCAAGTAAAAGGTAATCAAAATATTGAACCAGTAAAACCTACACCGCCAACAGCACCATCTAAGCCAAGTTCAGGACAAAGAACTCATAAGGTTGTAAGTGGAGATACATTATGGGGCCTAGCTAAGAAGTATTATGGAAATGGCTCAAAATATCCTACTATCTTTAATGCTAATAGGGATAAGATTAAGGACCCGAACCTTATACGTACTGGTTGGGTTTTAGTAATACCATAGGAGGTAAGTTATATGGATATGATACAGCATACACAAAGTCAGAAGCCTACACTTAACCTTTATAAGGCTAATGGCTCAAAATATAACATAACTGAATTAGTAGATGGTATTCAATGGAGTGGAGATTATCAGCAGGTATCAAGGAAATTAGATGTAGATATTTTATATCCAGTTAATGATAAGAATCAATCGTTAGTTATACCTGATATTGGAGATATGATGACTTTATTCGTAGGAGAACATGAGTTGTTTAGAGGTGTAGTATGGAACAGGGACTTAGTTGAGAATAGCCAGTTTATGAAGTTAACTTGTTATGATGCATTAATTAATGTTACTAAGTCTACTACAAGTTATAATCTTAAGAATGTTTCTCCTGAGAGCACTGT
>JBOFVP010000533.1:0-1919 GCA_051653165.1 Clostridium sp. | reverse complement strand
TATCAACTTTATTTCTTTTGGCGAGGGTTAGAATACAATGTTTCTGCAAAAAGGAACGTAGAAGGTAAAAGATGAGGGTGTATCAAATTGAACATTTTGTTCAACTTGATACACCTCTTTATTTTATATATTAAATTATTTATTCATTTATTTTTATGTAATTAATGGATTAATAATTATTTTTGAACACAACAAATAGAAAGGCAACACTCTCCTCTCCATAATTTAACTATTATAGTTTTATTAAGCAATATGCTTCTGATGAAGCAATTTTCCGGTACGATTTTGTAGTCTTTTATTTTGATATTTGTTAATATTGTAAGCAAAAGAAAGCAGTAAAAATTCTATATTTACTTTTAAATTACCACGAAGTAAAAATCTTCTAAAATTCTGATCTTCTTTTATCACTCCAAACGCCCCTTCAACTTGAATAGATCTATTCATTCTTAAGAGTATTCCTTCATCAGTTTTTATATTTTTTAAAGATTCCTCACGTAATCTAATAAAATTTTTAGCTACATAAAGCTGTTTATTACCTTTTGCCTTTGTACAATTAGCTTTATATTTACAATCTAAGCAATTTTCAGATTCATATATGCTAATTCTTGATTCATAATTTGATTTAGACTTTTTTATTTTAGTGCCTTTAAATAATAGTTTTCTATTTGAAGCACATATGTAATAATCTTCATTTTCATTATAAATCATATTTTCTCTCTTACTTATATCTTGTTTAAACTTTCTAGTTTTTGACTTTTCATATGTCTGAGGCTTTATAAAAGCTCTTTGGTTATTAGTTTCTAAATGAGTGTAATTTTCTTCACTTTCGTAACCTGCATCAGCAGTTATAGAATTATATTTATTTTTTATGTTACCTTCTAATCTTTCTAGAAACGGTATAAATGTAAGCTGATCTGATCGTTCGCTAGAAATATCAATCCCTACAATATATTCGCCCTCAACACCTATTTGAACATTGTATGCTGGTTTTAACTGCCCATTTTTCATATGGTCTTCTTTCATATGCATAAAAGTAGCATCATGGTCTGTTTTTGAAAAACTATTTCTGCCATTAAATGTTAAGTTGTATTCATCATACTTGATTTTTTTCATAAGAATATCTTCTAAACTCTCAATATATTTCTGTTCTTCACTCTTCTTATTCCCTTTACCTTTAGCAATATTTTTATTTCTCAGTTTCAGAATTTCGTAAAGTATTTTTATAGCTAGTGAAATATCATTTGCTGTTACTAAATAATCTACAGCTATATTAAAATTAGTTTTAAACTTATTATTTATTTCTTCAAGTATACCTTTGACTTTCTCTTGTAGCTTTGCAGCATTTTTTTCAACACTCTTCTTCCAAACAAATGTATATCTATTGGCATACGCTTCGATTTTTGTACCATCTATAAATAGGTTTTCGAATTTAATTTCCTGAAGTTCTCTTAGCTTTAAAATAAGTTGAGTAAATAGATTTTCCATGGAATTACTTAATCTATCACTCCTAAATCTAGCTATTGTACTGTGGCTTGGAGGGAGCTGATTTTGTAGCAGCCATCTAAAGTTTATATCTCTTTTGCAGTGTTTTTCTAAATCTCTACTTGAATAAACACCTTCCATATAGCCATACACTATTATTCTAAATAATGTTTCTGGTAAGATTGAAGATTTTCTACCATTTGTAGAATATGCTTTATGAAGCTCTGTATAATCTAACTCCTCTGTAATATCATAAAGTAATCTTACTGAATCATCATCTGGTATAATAAATTCATTACATTCTGGGAAACCTATTTGATGAATAGGTATAATGTTTTTTGTTTTCATAATAATATTATGCGTAAAAAAGAGGATTCAAATTCTGAATCCTCTTTTTCTATCGGCTAGTATCAAAATTTATTTTGATACAGCCCCTT
>JBOFVP010000532.1:0-2096 GCA_051653165.1 Clostridium sp. | reverse complement strand
TTCTGTCATAGCTCTTCCACATAACTCTTCTATCACCAACAAGCCCAACTTCATTTTCCCCAAGCATATCCTTAAGCTTATTTTCAAAAAACAAAACATCCTCCTCTAATTTTTTTATCTCCACCTTAATCCTTTCTCTACCCTCAACAAACTCCACAGCATTCTCCTCTAACAAAATCTCATTCCCATTACTTAATGGATAGGTTTGATTTAAAAGTTTTGTACTTGCTTCAGAACCATCAACCTCAGGTATAGCCCCAAGCTTTACATTATTCTCCCAAAAATCATTAGTAACCTCCATCAACATATTAATTAGCTCCTCATCACGCTCCACATACTTTTGAACATATTTATTACCCCCAATTAAAGCAGCAAAATAACCATAGTTTGTACCAGTAATGAATAAATACCATTGCAACTGAAGCATAGCCTCATAAGGAATATTGTCCTCCTTCCAGCTATCTTTTTTATATTCACTAGCTGTGATGATTTCTAACACACCCTTTTCCCCATTTTCGTCAGTAATAAGCCTGTCTATATTTCCAATAGCAAAAGGAAGCTCCCTACTTCTTAAAATTGCATTAACCTTCTTAACCTTAAGCCTGGGGTTTCTTCTAGAAAACTCCTTAGCAACAATTTCTTCAAGGATTTTACCAAAATACATTTTCTCATTTTCTTCTTTTTCCACCAAATAACTCTGTTTATCTAAATAAACCTCCACAAGACTCTTATATTTATTTGCCCCAACAATTGCACTAACATCAGTTCCACAAATACCATATTTTCTTGCCCTTAACCATTCCTCATGGCTTAAATCACTTTTTTTCATCAGAATATCACTATTTAAGCCATAGCTTCTTTTACAAAGTAATGCTGAATCTTCTATATCTTTTCTTTTTTCCTGTATCCATTTGTTAAAAAAGATCTTCTCATCCATTTTCAATTCCCCCTTTATTTTTTACTAATAAATTTCTCTTTCTAAATCACCTTAAATGTTTTGAAAATAAACATAGAATATTTCTATATGTTTTATTTTATTAATAATTTTTAAACATTTTGTGTTTACAATGCTAAAAAAAAATTTCTCTTACATCCTTTGATAATATCTCAGATATTTTCTTTGCTTCTTCTAATGTAAATTGTGATTTACCATTTAGTTTAAGACTTAAGGTTGAATTTGATATTCCCAAATAGGTTGCTAATTGATTTTGGGTTATATTTTTTTCTCTTATTGCTCCCCTTAACTTCCAAAACATAATCCCCCTCCTTTTTACTTATTTTGGTTAATTACCAATTTAAACCTATTTTATATTATGTTTTATATAATTGCAACTGTTTTTTTAAAAATATTTTCAAAATTTTGTATATTTTTTTCCTATTTTTAAAAATATGTCTTTTTTTCAAAAATATCTTTTATTTATTCTAAAAATGTTTATAATTAATTTATACGACTTTATTTAATATTTATTTGTAACTTAATTGTATTTTATTTAATATTTATTTATCTGATTTACAATAAAAATTTATTTTACGAGGTTTTTACTATGAGTATTTTTGGGGATAGGCTTAGATTTCTTAGAATTAAGAATTGTATGCTTGTGAAGGATGTGGCGGCCCGTGTTGGTGTTCAACCTGCTGCTATTACTAATTGGGAACGTGGAATTCGTTTTCCTAAGGATTGTTATATTTTGAAGGTTGCTGATATTTTTAATGTATCAACTGACTTTTTACTTGGCCGTGAGGATTTTGACGGGGCTGTAAATGATAATGCCTCTAGGCTTGATATTGATGTGAAGCTTAAGGGTTTGATTAAGGATCTTGAGGGTGTTGATAAGGTTACTTTTAATGGCAAGGTTCTTGATAATGGTGATGTGAATTTTATTATTAATTATTTGAATAATATTTTAGAGGTTTATGATCTACATATTAAGGGTTAGTTAGTTGTTATGTTGGGCTATTGTAGGGGGAGATTCCTACTTTTTTTGTTTTGTGGGTAAAATAGCTAATGGGACATGATGTCCTATTAGCTTTATATATTTAAATTTAGCATCACTTAGTGTTGCTATTTTTTTACCCAAATCCATAGTTGATTATGC
>JBOFVP010000531.1:0-2899 GCA_051653165.1 Clostridium sp. | reverse complement strand
AGTAATTTTCACCTTACTTATAGCTAGAATACTAAATATAGATAAAATTGATGATAGAATTGTCATCCCACTTATTTCCTTTAGAACATCAAAAGCTAACCTTATATTAGTTGCACCTAAAGCCTTTTTTATTCCAAACTCTCTTTTTCTCTCTTGAAGCTTACCTAGTAATATTGCAACTGCACCTGTTATTGATATAAATATAAATAATATTCCTATAGCGAAGGAGGTTTGAACATCTCTAAAAAAATATCCTTCATTTTGTCCAAAGGTTTCCTTTAAATCATATATTACAGCCTTCATTGGAACTGGCTTAACCTTTAAAAAGGCATCATCAAGTATTTCCTTAACCTCATCTAGGTACTTCATGTCCCTAAGTTCAACAAAAAAACCATACCCTCCAATTACATACCCATATCCAAAGAAATAATTATTCTCTACCAGTGGCATAACACTTGCTGTATTTTCAAATATTGCCTGTGTATTAAACTCACCTGGTGTTCTTGATTTATTTAGGAACGGAATTGTGTCCTTCTCTAAAACACCAATTATTTCAAACGTTATCTTTCCGATAATCATATTATCATTTTTATCAACAGCTACTGGACATTCTATTGTAAACTCCTCGCCAATCTGAACTAATTCTAAGTATTCATTTCCAACTAATATTGGTATACTTTCTTTACTAAAATCCTTCTTAAAATCTTCTTCTTCAAACGTTCTTCCACTAACTACTTTTAAGTTATTTCTATCCATATAACTATTATTTATTATTAAAAGTTGATTATATTTAAGAGACTCCATTGGCGCGTTCTGTTGATATTTATCAGGTAATCTTTTATGCAACTCATCCGGAATTGGCATATCTTGTCCATACATATAAATATTATTTATATACTTACTATTTTCTAATTTAGATATTTCATTTAAATATACTTCATGAATACCTGGATAATAATAAACACCCTCTTCGAATACTCTTAATTCTGGGTCTACAAACACAGTATTATTTCTATCAAACATATTCGAAAAAGTATCTAATTTCTTTCCAGCACTCTCATAATCCATATATGTTCTATTTACTATTATCATCCCCATTGCAAGGGAGACTATTATTAAAATTGCACTTAATTTTAAACTTATAATATTTCTTAAGGTTCCCATACTTATTCATTCCCCCTTGTTTCTTCAATTGGTTGTATCCTTGAAATATAAAACATAAAAGGTATTGTTGTAATTAGGGTCATACCTAGGGTTACAAGTATGGATGAGTAGAAGTTTGTAGCACTTAGTGATATTTTTATATTTAGAATATACCCATTAAATATAATTGATAATATTCCCTGTATGAAAACTGCTAAAACCATTGATATTACCCCTATAATAAATAGTTCTCCAAAGAATACTCCTGCAATTCTAAAGTTACTTGCTCCAACTATTTTTCTGATTACTATTTCCTTCCTTCGTTTATTTACTAACATTCCTGATATTGCAATAGTGTTAATTATGGTAATTATAAATAGTATTAGTAAAATATTTTCCATACTTTTTTGTTCATTTATAACATTATATGGCATATAGTTAAACACCAAAAGTTCATTATCTTTATTAGCTTTATTAACTTTTTCTTCTATATTTTTTATTACTTCATTTAACGTACTTTCATCCTTTGCGGATAATACCACTACCTGTGTAGGGTCGCTAATATCTATTTTCCCACCTATTTTTTCGTATAGTGGTATTGGCATTATGATTTCTCTAAATGTGCTGTATGTTTCTCCAACCTTATTCAATTTTATTCTCTTAAGCTCTCCATTCTCATCAATATACTCCTGATTTAACTCCTCATCCTTTACTGATGAGGAAATAATTACCTCATTTGACTTAGTAGTATAATCCCCTTTATCAAAGTACTTTCCCTCCTTTACATCATCCTTGTAGTATAATCCATTTGTTAAAGGATAGGTTCTTATCATTATTCCTGATTCAATTAAGGTTTTTTCAGTCATTACTGTTATATTTTCTTTATCTAATATGGTAAATAAATCACTTGTTGTGAACCCCTCTGTTTTTCCGAAGTTGATTACCTTGTTGTTTTCTGGATTGTATCTTTTATATTTGTCTATTTGTGACTCTAGAGATGATTTTCCTATAGAAAATGTTAAGATTATTATGGTGAATATTAATCCAAAGAATATTGATGAAAATAATTTATCATTCTTTACCAAGTTTATCCCTCCCCCTATTAAATTAATTTCCCTTTTAAACCAATATTGTAGTTTAATTATATAATGCAAAAAAATAAAAGTAAATACTTTACTTTTATGTTTTTTTTTGTAATATAATACTATGCAATATCCATTTATTTACATTCAGGGTATTGTTCTACATTTTAAAAGGGGGAATTAACTATGAAAAAAAATCTAATTAAAAAAATTTGCATGTGCTCTTTATCAGTTCTTTTACTATCAACATCCTACATTTGCAACAGGTGGTAAATCTGTTGGTGCATCTTATGTTGACTTTCGTTTAGGTGCTCAAAGCAACTCTGGCAGTTGGCATTGGACATATGTTAGAAAATAGTAACTAAAGAAAAGGGATGTATCTAAAACATCCCTTTTTAAGTAAGAAGTAATATAGAAGAATGAAAGATTGATGTTGAATCCACAAGAGATTTTTAAATCTACACTATAAGAAACTCTGTGAGTTTCCTCCAACACTCTTCTCTATTATCTCTTAGTTCTTCTCTTCACCTAAATCTCCTCTATTATACAGCTATGTTCCTTACTTTCAGAATCATAACAAATAGCCACTCCAAGTACTTTTCTTCCCTTATACTCTTGTCGAAACTTTTGCACATACTCTTTTTCCCTTATTTGCTTTAAAGCATTTTCAGGAG
>JBOFVP010000530.1:0-1035 GCA_051653165.1 Clostridium sp. | reverse complement strand
AAATTTTGTAGAGGAGCAATATTAATATAACTTAAGAAATTAAAGTTAATAAAAGGGAGAAGGTATGAATAGAACACAAAAATTTTTATATAATTCAGGATCAACAGCTATAATGCAAATAGTAGTTCTTATTACTGGGTTTATTACACCTAGGATTATGTTAAGCGTATATGGATCAGAAATTAATGGATTAGTTTCTTCTATAACGCAGTTTATAGCTTATTTTAATTTAGTAGAAGCGGGGTTAGCTAGTGCAGCTACCTATGCACTATACAAGCCATTATCAGATAAGGATAATAAAGCTATTAACGGAGTTGTATCAGCTACTAAAAAGTTTTATACTCAAGCAGGATACATGTTTGTATCATTGACTTTAGGGTTAGCATTTATATATCCTAATTTTATAAATAGTAGCACTATGTCTTATTATGAGATAGTAATTTTAGTACTTGTTTTAGGTAGTAATGGGGCATTAGAATTTTTTACATTATCAAAATACAGGGTATTATTATCAGCTGATCAAAAGACATATGTTATATCAATAGCCACAACTATTCATATAATTATAAATACTGTAATTATAGTTATTTTATCGTATTTCAATATAAGTATTATAGTGTTAAGGTTAATTGCACTAATATCAATTTTTATAAGGTCAGCAATATTAATGTTATACTGTAAAAGAAAGTATAGATACATTAAATATAATGCTAAACCTAATTTTAAAGCCCTTGATAAAAGGTGGGATGCTCTATATTTGCAATTATTAGGTGCTATACAAATTGGTGCACCTATAATAATTATAACAGTTGTTTTAAATGATTTAAGAATAGTAAGTGTATATTCTATATTTAATATGGTTGTAGCTGGGGTAAATGGGGTTTTGAGTATATTTGTAAATGGATTAGCAGCTTCTTTTGGTGAGATAATTGTCAAAAAAGAATTGAAAGTGCTTCAAATAGCATATAAACAATTTGAATTTGCTTATTATTGTTTGATATCAATAATATATGGAGTAACTTTTATAACTATAAT
>JBOFVP010000529.1:0-6883 GCA_051653165.1 Clostridium sp. | reverse complement strand
TCGTTAATCCTAGCCAGTTCTCTTATGAACTTCTTATACTTTCATATAAGCGTAGACTATATCATCACCTATTTCGGTGTCCTCCACTTCCACCCACTTGAGTGTACTTCCTTACGGAATAGTCGTTGAACTTTACTCTATTTGAGTCTTAGCTGCTGATTGCCCATTCTTCTAGCACTTAGGATTTAACCTTATGCCATGCACAATAGTTTTTTCTACTTTCGTAACATTCACGCCTAGTCTTATTTCATACTTACGTTGTAGTCATTGTGCCTTTAGGGGTTTCCAGCAATTCAAAGGATTTTAGCGTTATATTAAACGCACTCCATACTCTTTACGAATATGGGAGGCTATCAACAATTTTCTAAGTTAAAAGTTATAAAACTCAACATGCGTTTATAACCTTTTATAACTTATTTGTAACTGTTAGTTACCTCCATTAAATATTATTTTTAGTCCCATTATATATATTACATCCCCTATGTTTAGGGTTGCTTCTCTTATTTTACTACCGTTTACATAAGTTCCATTACTGCTGTTTGTATCAACAACCTTAACTTCTCCATTTGGGTTAAACTCAAGGTAACAATGATTTGATGATACTAGTTTGTTACTATAACTTATATCACAGTCCTTGTTTCTTCCTATAATTATCTTCTTTGAGGTTACTTTATATTTTGAAAAAATATAGGTGTCTTCCGTTGGTTCTTGGGCAAATAATAGTGCTAATTCTCCCTCTTCTTTTACTACTCTGTATATGTTTTGAGGAATTATTTCTACCTTTTTATTTGTCTCTCCTAAAGGGGTTTTTACTATGGCTCTCTTGTTGGACTTTAAAAACCACTTTCCTTTTTCTTCTTCTACTGCTATTAATGGTGTATTTTTTTCTTCTTTGTCAGTAGTATTTATAATGTATTTTCCTGATATCTTTTTGGGTAATACATAGTCTGATATTTTATTCTTATCTAATAATGTAAGAAGCAAGTTTAAATCCCCTCCATTTTTACTCTCTTATTTACCTGATAATTTTGTTATGTTAAACATTTTTAATTACCATTTTTTACAAGTTAATATTATCACAATTGGTTTTTATTGTAAATATTTTCTTTAGAGAAGTTTTTAAGGTAAGAGAGGAATAGAAACTCATTGTGTATGATGTAATTTAATATTATAATATAAATATAGTATTTTAAAATGTCTTCGGAGGAAAAAATGACAAAGATAGATATGTTCTATTTTGCAGATATAGATGAAATGTTTATTGATAATACTAAGGAGATACCTGGTCTTGAAGATGGAGTATTAGTTCACTGTCAACAATGTATTGATAAAAACTTAAGAGGTATTATTAATATTAAATATGGTCTTGTAAGTAGAGAAAATAATTTAGTGAAACTATTGGAAATGCTTTATTTAAATGATTTTCCTGAACTAAAAAAATATAAGGGACTTTGTAGGGATTTGAAAGACTTCTATTTTAGCCGTAGATATGCATCTGATGATTATGAAGTTCTAGATCAATCTGAATATGTTGATTATATTGATGCTTTTTATGAGCTATTGAATATACTAAAAGAAGTTAGAAATACTATCAAAGTAAAATAAACTCTTGAAATAAAAATCTACTACTTCAGTATCTAAATGAAAAATATTAAGGGGGAGTTATATATGAAAAAATTTCTACTTATCATTATGTCTTTAACAACTATTTTTATGTTTAATGGATGCTCAAGCACCAACAATTATCTTTTAAAAGGGTGTTACCAAAGCGAACCAACATCTGAAGGATATGTAGTCGTAATGTCAGTAAATCCTGATGATACAACTTTTGTGCAATATATACAACAAAGAGAGGTTAATAGGGGTACTTACGATGGAAATGAGGATAAAATATACACACTAGATGGAGATAATAAGTCAATGTCTATTACTCTAGGTAAAGATAATAGTTTTGATATAACAATAAAAACTATTAATGATGGTAAACCTATTACTATGAAGAATATTAATGATGTGCCAACCTATTATTCCACTGTGTTTGATGATATTGATAATTACAAGAAACTTTTAGATTAGTTACCTGATTTCATATATCATTGCTGTGAGAAATTTTTATCTGATTTCTATCATTGCTAACACTCCCACCTATTTAAGTGGATATGTAAATACATGTCCACTTTTTTTATATTAGTATTCAAATTAAATCTATTTTTTCTTTTTTAAATCTAATGCAAGACCAATAGCAACCCCTAAGCATAACCCTATACCTATTTGATTAAATATCACGCCAAAGATAATTCCTACTCCAGTAAAAATAGGGAAGTAATAACTATTGCTTTTCTTGTCGTTGTTTTCAGTCATAAATCACACCTCCCTATAATTAACAACTCTTATCTTATTATACATAATATATCAAATATATCCTATATTACTATGTTTCAAGTTATCCTTTAAAAGCTTATAGTTGCCCTCAATTATCTTATAAACAACTTCTGAAAATACATCTTCTTTTGACAATTCATCAAAATCAACTAAAGTATCATTTATTATTACCTTAATTTCATTCATATCTATCTTGGGCATTATATAATTATTTTCCTTTAACAGCGGTAAATAATTATGTTTAGTAAAACTTGTAGAATACCATGTACTTTCAAGACCCTTATCATTTAATACTCCAGATAAAGCCAAATTGTTATCAAAGTTTGGAGCTAATGCAACGATTTTACCATTCTTTCTTAATACCCCAAAGTTAAATGTATGTCTATCTATATTGTAGCATAATGCATCTAAAAAGGTTATATCCAGAAATTCTTTTATATATCCTAATGCATTCAATATCTCTACTGAATCATCTATCTCCCAATAATCCTTAACGAAGCTGTAAAAAGGCTCAAAATCAAGTTCTCCACCATTAGTAAAATCCTTTACTTTTACAAGCTTTCCTTTATTAATTGCCTCATATGGAACTATATTAAACTTTAGATATTCTCCGATTTTACTTACCAAAACTTCTGCAAAGTTTTCTTTTATACTTCCCTTTTTAACCATAAACCAACTATCCCCTACTAATACCCAACACTTTTCAAAGCTACCTATATTCGTAAGTTCTGGTGTAATATCACCTTCATTGAAATCTATTTCTTCACAGTTACCATATAAGGCTATCTTATTTAATCCATCACTTAGTTTTTCTCTTATCTCTCTATAGCTTATCTCTTCTTCTTCAGATTTAATCCAATAACTATCTGTAACGCTTACAGCCTTTGCTTTAATTACAATTTCATTTGCTACATCTGTTCTTACACTTAATCTTTTTCTAATTTGTCTTGAGTTTGTTCTATGGGTATCTATAACCCTTGTCTTAAGCCATGCTTCAAAAGATCCCACATTTTCATCTATCATTATAATTGGTAATAACTCTTTATTAATCACTTTATAAAGATTATTTTTCTTTATTTCAGCTACTTTTTCATCCCTGTGCATTAAATATCCTGTGAATTCTTCATTATTATTCTTTGAATATTTTTTAATTATTTTTTCAATATCTAAATTATCCATCTTAATTCACCCCTTTTCTCATAATTAATGATATTATACCATAGTGAAAAGTAAGAAGTAACACATAATTTACCTTGAAGGTAAAAGGTAAAAGCTAAGAGAGAATAGTTGTGGTTGAAATCCCAAAGGGATTTCTATAATTTAAATCTCCAGAAACTCTGTGAGTTTCATCCTCCACTCTTACCTATTCATCCTTACCTATTCACTACCCCCAGAAACTCCGCGAGTTCATCCTCCACTCTTCACTATTCACCCTTACTTATTCACTACCCCCAGAAACTCAGCGAGTTTCATCCTCCACTCTTCACTATTCACCCTTACTTATTCACTATCTAAAGAACCCTATCCAAATTCATTACCTTATTCCAGGCCTTTACAAAGTCCAAAATAAACTTCTCTTCACACCCATCACTACCATAAACCTCAGCCACTGCCCTAAGCTCAGAGTTTGAGCCAAAGATTAGGTCCACACGCTTTCCACTCCACTTAACCCTATTTGTTCCCCTTTCATAACCAACAAACATTTCATCAACCCTTGGTACTGCCTTCCATTCTATCCCCATATCCAAAAGATTAACAAAAAAATCATTAGTTAAACACTCTTCTCTATTTGTAAACACACCATCCTGTGACTCCATAAAATTTGTGTTTAGCACTCTCATACCACCAACTAACACAGTCATTTCTGGTATACTTAAAGATAATTTTTGAGCCTTATCCACTAATAACTCATCTGATTTTGCTCCCACATTATATTTCATATAATTTCTAAAACCATCACCATAAGGCTCTAAAACCTCAAAGGAATTAATATCAGTATCCTCCTGTGTTGCATCAGTACGCCCAAAGCTACATGGAACAGTTATATTATATCCAGCATTTTTTGCAGCCTTTTCAATTCCAACAGCTCCACCTAAAACTATTAAGTCAGCTAGAGAAACCTTTCTCTCCTTAGAATTAAAACGACTTTGAATATTCTCATAAACCTCAAGAACACAGCGTAGCTTCTCAGGCTCATTAAGCTCCCAGTCACATTGAGGCTTTAACCTAATTCTTGCACCATTTGCCCCACCACGTTTGTCAGAACATCTAAAGGTTGAAGCCGACTTCCATGCTGTTGATACAAGCTCTCCTACTGTAAGATTGGACTCTAATATTCTTTTCTTTAACTCACTTATATTTTTTCTACTAAGAGGCTTATAACTAGCTTTTGGAAGTGGGTCTTGCCAAATAAACTCTTCCTTTGGAACCTCAGGTCCATGATATCTTCTTATTGGTCCCATATCTCTATGAGTTAATTTAAACCAAGCTTTAGCAAAATCCTCCGCAAATTTTTTAGGATTCTTTAAATAGTTTTCAGCTATTTTTTTATAAATAGGATCATTTACAAGAGCTAAATCTGCTGTAGTCATCATAGGCCTATGCTTTTTATTCTTATCAAAGGCATCAACAACCATATCATCCTCATCCACATCCTTAGCCAACCATTGATATGCTCCTGCTGGACTTTTAACCAATTCCCACTGATATTTTAACAGTGTTTTTAAATATCCCATTGTCCACTTAGTAGGTTCAGCCTTCCAAGCTCCCTCAATTCCACTACTTATGGTGTCCTCCCCTTTACCAGTTTTATAAGTACTTATCCATCCAAGGCCCTGTTCTTCAATTGGAGCCCCCTCTGGCTCTTTCCCAACATATTTAGGAGATGCAGCTCCATGACACTTTCCAAATGTATGACCCCCTGCTATAAGTACAACTGTTTCCTCATCATTCATTGCCATTCTTCTAAAGGTTTCTCTAACCTCAAGAACTGACTTTTTAGGGTCTGGTTCTCCATTAGGACCCTCAGGATTCACATAAATTAATCCCATTTGAACTGCAGCTAATGGATTCTCAAGAGACTTATCAAACTCATCTCTCATTTTTCCAAGCCATTCCTTTTCCTTCCCCCAATATATATCCTCCTGAGGTTCAAAAACATCAGCTCTTCCTCCACCGAACCCAATAGTCTTAAGTCCCATAGACTCAAAGGCACAGTTGCCAGTTAAAATTATTAAATCTGCCCAGGAAATTCTATCCCCATACTTCTTTTTTATTGGCCATAGTAAACGACGTGCCTTATCTAAATTAATATTATCTGGCCAACTATTTACAGGAGCGAATCGTTGAAGCCCTTGTGAAGCTCCCCCGTTTCCATCTCCAACTCTATAGGTTCCAGCACTGTGCCAAGCCATACGAATGAAGAATGGACCATAGTGCCCATAGTCTGCTGGCCACCAGTCCTGTGAATCTGTCATTAATTTATAAAGGTCTTCCTTAAGCTTAAAATAGTCTAGCTTCTCAAATTCCTCTATATAATTAAACTTTTCACCTAAAGGGTTATTTTTATCACAATTAAGCCTTAATACATTTAACTTTAGTCTATTTGGCCACCAATATTCATTTTGAGTCCCCTCCCCTGCTAATGGTAGTTGAGTACTTGTCTTACCTGTCATTGGACATCTAATTTCTGACATAAATTAATCCTTTCATAATATTACTTTTAATAAAGTTTATACTTATATAAGGAAAAAGTTACTTAAATTAATCTATTATTCCAAAAACCCTAGCTGGTGCTCCATCACTGTTTTTAACCTTTAGTGGTGCAATTACTAACTGAAAAATCCCCTTAATTTCTTCAATAATTCTTAGGTTTTCTACAATTAAAATATCTCTATTTAGAAAGATTTCATGACTCTCTTTTTCGTTGTTTCCCCTACCTATTGAAATAGTATCTACCAAAACTCCCTTAACTTTAAAAGATGATAAATATTCTGCCCCTTCTTTAGATAAAATTCTATAATCCTTAAGGTATAGCTCACTATTCCAGTGCCTACTCCAGTTAGTATTTATAATTACATAGTCTATATTTTTTATATCATTCTCATACTTGGCTAATTCTTCTCTTAAAATATCCCCTTTGCCCTCTAAATTAAGGACAATTGCCCTTCCTGTTAACTCCTCTAGGGTATATTCATCTATATATCTCCCTTTATTGCTCATATGTCTTGGAGAATCAACATGGGTTCCTGTATGGGTGAATATATTAATTTTCTTACATTCATACCCATTTTCATCTATGTTAGCTATATTGCTTATACTAATCTTTTCTTCCTCACAATAACAGCTCATTTCTTCTTCAATTGTGTGAGTAAAATCTATTATTTTCATACAATTCACCTCTTCCCCATTATATCATTCTTTATGTTTTATAATTAACTAATTTAGGATATAATAAATATTATAGGTTTAATTTTTACGAGGAGTATTTTGATGAATAAAG
>JBOFVP010000528.1:0-4032 GCA_051653165.1 Clostridium sp. | reverse complement strand
GTGCCTCTTTCAGAGTTATAATATACCTTAAAAACTTCCTTAGTTAACGGATTCTCATAAGTAAAACAAGCTTCCTTCCCCTTTTTAAGCATTACACTTATTCCACTCTTGTCCACCTTTATAACATCTGATGATATAAGATTATACCTATTTTTAAGTAATGCATTGATTTTTATAAAACACCAATATTCATATAAAACAGATATATCCTTAATTGATAAAGAGAATACATTACTATTAATATTAAGCCCCTTTTGAAGCATTAAATAATACTTATAAATCTCTCTATATCCACTTGCCATTGAAAAAACTAAAGATAGTGATCCATCATTAAACTCACCATTAACGTTTCTTAAAAAGCTATTATTAAGCCTCATTTGAATTTTCCTCTTAAAACTTAATAGCTTTTCTACAATCTTGTTATCTACCTTATTATAGTAATTACCCTTTTCATATAGCCTTATAAATCCATCTATCTTTTTATTTATAGATAACAAAATAAACTTTAAGAACCTATTCTCCTTTGTGTCTATTGTTACCCTCTTTTTAGTTTGCAAAGCCTCTGTTGGTATATATCTTCCCTCTTCTTCAACTAATAAATGACTTCTTTTCTCTAACCACTTTATAGTTTCCTTACTGGAATTTTTTAAAGAATGATATTTGCAAATATACCCCTCTTTTACTAATTGATGATGAGGATTTAAAATAGTAATATCAATTCCTTTAATTAGCTTATCAAAAATATAATTTAAGATGCTATAAAACTCCGTATTACTGCCTTTATGTCTTTTACTTAATTCTGCTCCTATATATGTCCTTGAGAGAAATCCAAAGGCTAGGTTATAAATCTCCTCATTAATATCTCTTAATATTTCTTCATAATCTTCCTTGTAGCTTAACTTAGTTGGAAATACTTCTATTGTTATAACAACTGATTTTAGTCCATTTACTAATAAGACTAAATCTGATTTACCAATACTTCCACCAAAGTTTATTACCCCACTAAGATTTTTACTACCTCTTCTAATTGGGGTTAATTTATTTCTTATAATGTCGCTTTCATGATAAAACTCTATATCAGTTCCATTTTTGCTTTCAAAAATAACTTCATAATTTGAATACTCTTTAAAGTACATATGAGGATTATATTCTTTTATACAACCCTCCTCTAACCCTTGCATATTTAAAACCTTCTCTTCTGATATTCCTGTTCTATCATTATTACCTTTTATTATGAAACAAAACTCATTATTTTCAATGTAGAGTAATTCTGTACTATTGCCAGTAGGTTGTAAATCCATCCCTTAAATACCTCCTGATCATATAAAGTAACTTCTTATTTGTGTTTATAAACTTATCATTGATCTTTTCAGTTTGAGCTTGAAGATCCTCTTCTGATAAATATTTATTATCTTTAATTGAAGTTCCATTTAAGTGATCAAATAGCTTAACAAGTATTTCTAATACATCATTATTACTTCCACTTATCTTTGGCAACACCTTTTGTAATATTGCTAAATCCATCCCCTTATCAAAATCTAACAACCCATTGTTTGTTGCGTATATAATATAAAATACAATTTCATCTCTAACTCTATATCCAAAGTGTTGATTGTATTCTTCTAATATTGAATTTATTTCTTTTAAGCTTTCTATTACTTTTTTTGCTATGTCTTTATGACCTATACATTCTGAAAGTTTTGTAAAACTTGATTTTAAAAGGTCATTATGATAGTTTTTGTTGCATTCTTCTTCTAATACTTCATCAAAGTTAAAATCTAAATTTACTTCGTTAAATTCTATTGTTGTTGCTCTATCTAAAACTTTTTTACTGAATGGATATGTTGTCTCATCCATATTTACTGTTCCTACTATATAAAGATTTTCTGGAATATAAACATTTGCAAATTTATTTATGGCATCTTGGTCTTTTCCAAATTGCTCTTTGCTTAGTATTTTATTTGTTATTATTTTACCGTTGTTTATTTTTCTTGTTTCCATTAATGATAGAATGTCACTGAAGTAGTATTCTACTCTTGCTAGGTTCATTTCATCTAGGCAAATAAAATATGGATTTTCTTTATGATCCATTGCTTCTTTTGCTATTTGAGTTATTATTCCTGGTGTGAATTTTCCGTCTATGCTTCTGTATCCTAATAGATCTGTTGCATCTGACCAGTCTGGTTTTACTGGTATTAGGTTGAATCTTTTGTTTTCGTTTGTTGCTCCTATGGCTTCTGCGAAGAGTTCTATTATTTTACTTTTTCCTGTTCCTGATATTCCTGATAGTATTAGGAATGGTTTTGTTTTTAGGGAGATGTATAGATTTTTTATTAGGTCTTCGCTGTAATTAAATCCTTTTGCTTTTATGTAGTTAATAATATGATTTATAGCAACCTTCTCATCATCATTTATCAATTCTTCACTATATGCTATTTTCTCCTTTTCTAATAAGTTATCTGCTTGTACATTATCTTCCTCAAAATTCATTACTCTTTCCATATCTTTAATTAAGTCTATAACAAATTCATTCTTATTTTCTCCGATATAAAAATCTACATAAACTTGATATTCTAATGGAACTTCTTTTGGTAAATTATCTTCTTCTTTACACTTTGTTAAGTACTCATATGTTTTACTAAATTCATTTATAAACTCTTTTCTTAATTCGGTAGAAATTATTATTTTTACACTTACTGCATTTGGTTTCGTATTTTTAATATATCCTTCATACTCTTTTTCTTTATAATATATCTTTATATTTTCCTTAGTTATGTTATCTATATTGCTTTCTATGTTATCAAAAAATATTTCTCTTATCCCTATAGGTAAAACAGTTCCTTCATTAAACATTGAGTAGTCTACTGTTTTTCTACCTATGTATCTATCGTTTTTTATTTTTTTCCATGTATTCGTCACCTTATCCCACATCTTAACCCCTCCGTTTATTTACCTTTAATATATAATTCTATAATGATACTATTCTTCCCTCCATATTTTTCAATTATTCTTTCTTTTATTTTATAAAAAATAATGAGAGGATACCCCTCTCATTATTAACACTTTCCTTTTAATAATTCAATACACTTAGCTTTATCTTCTCCACTTAACTCCTCAAAAATATTAGCAATATTCTCAATCTTATATAAGCTTAGCATAGAATCTACCTTTTCAGTTAACTCCGTTAAAAATACTTTATTTTCATCAGATAAATATTCTTTATCTACTGATGCTTTTCTAACTATTTCTTTTAATTGAGAAACATTATATTTAGATAAATCAGAATTCTTATCTATAAATTCATTTTTCCAAGTATTATCCTTCACCTTAAGTTGTTCATACAAATCATACTTAACATTATCAATTAACAACTGAATTTTTTCATATCTAGAATACTTAACATTTAAAGAATTAATAGCTTTGTCTACTTCAGTAGCTAAGAATCTTCTATACTTAAATTCTTGAAGGTGCTTTTCTATATCAACTATATAAGCTCTAAGCTCAGAAATTTTGTTCTTTGTGCCCTCTAACATAGGATTAGCCATAATTCTTTCTATCTTATTTACACAAGCATTCAACTTAGCTAAACTATCAGTTTCACAAATAATCCTTTCAACATCTTCAAGTAAAGTTAATGTGTTTTTTTCAATTAAATCTATCTGACCCTTAAGCTTTTCTAAATCGTGATCAACCTTAACTAGCTCACTATTCCCAGATGTGTTTAAGTTTGCACTTTCAGTCATTAAAGAAATTATTTGACTCTTGCACTGTTCAAGATTTATTGTCATGTCAATGTTCATCTTCAACTCTTTAATTTTATCATGCGCTTTCTTAATAAATTCTTTAATAATTTTATTTTTCTCTACTCTACCCTGAAAAATAGCAAGGCTCTTTTCTAATAGAGTAACAATATCAAAGTATTCACATTCCCTAAATTGTCTTATTGTGTTCTTATATATATTACATGTATTATTATCATTTTCTAAAGAACACTTTTCAGCAAATGGAATAATTCTATTTCTAAAGCTATCT
>JBOFVP010000527.1:0-3252 GCA_051653165.1 Clostridium sp. | reverse complement strand
AATCTATTTATTTGTTTGAATTTATCATATTTGGAATTTACGATTTTCCCTTCTCTTGTAAAAATACCCAAATCAATTAATGGTTCAATTATTGTTCCCTCTTTTAAAATATAATTTTTTTCTTTGTTATGTGATTTTTTTTCAATTTTTTCATTATTAGAAGCCTTTTTGGATATATGTATTTTTCCCTTTTTAGAGATTTTAATATCAAAAACATTACTTTTTGACCATCCTTGAATTTGCTTATAAGAGTTGTTTAATAGCTCTATTAATTTATTCTTGATTTCAGTTGGCTTTACATTTTCATGAAAAACCTGCTTATCAGTAAATTTTTCTATCTGATAAAATTCTTCCATACAATTATTTTTACAAGCTTTTTCTTTTAAGTTAATTATTATTTTATTATATTCTATAGTTGAATTCATTTTATTAGATATAACAAGCTTTATAATATCATCATTCAATAATTCATCTATAACATTTCTTATTTCATCCATTGTTGTCTCTCCTTATAATCACATGTTGTTTATTACTTTATTATATATAATATTAATTCAAGTTTCAATTGAAATACAAATTCAGATTTAATCAGATATCATCCTCTTTAATTGTATTGTTAAACTCTATTACAACAGTTTTCTCTTTACCTAAATACTCATTAATATAAACTATACTATCTTTCTTAAAAAGAGTCAAAATAGGCTCTTTACACCCTTTACTTAGATATATTCCAAGAGAATTTTCATATACACCAATATATCTTCCTCTAGATATAAACCCATTAGCAATAAGAATGTCCTTCTCATCTAGAAAAATCTCAATTTCATCTAATGCAATTCCATTATGAATATATATTGTATTATCAACATATTTTTCTTCTATTTTCTTAGGTCCTCTTAACTTTATTACTTTTGATTTTACTTTTATAGTTGATACTTTACTGATTTCATTCAATAAATTATTTTTATATTCTTCCTGTTTTACAAAAGAAGGCGGAAGAGGATGCAAATATGATAATCTACTTTTGCCCTTTATTCCAATGTATTTAACTTGTGATTCAACTAAAAATTTAATCCATTCGTTTTTTAAACTATCAAGATTATTAGATTTTTCACAACCCCAACCAATAATAACATATTCATATCTTAAATGATTTTCTTTAAAATAATTAAAATCTAACCCTACAAATTTATTATCCTTATAACTTTGAATATTATTAATTTTATTACCTTTTATAGTTAACAGATTAAATACATGAATCTCTCCCTCTACTGAATCTCCATAAATTTCTTTAACGATTTTAATCAAACCTCTCATTGTTTGATCTATACTTATTTCAACCTGTTTATTCCCTTGAGTTTTAGAGATAATTTCAGATGAGTTTGGGTTACATAATATAAATGATGTAATTATACTATCACTTTCACCTAATCTTATTATTGTATTGTATCTATATATTTCTCTACCATTAATTGCAAATTCAGCAAATGCCTTTATATTGTCCATAATTCTCCTTAAGTTATTATTACATTATATTTTATACATAAACTTTCATTTTAGAACAATATACATAAAATAATCACATGTCAAGTCTTTAGATATTAATATTTTTTATTTCATTTACATATAAATTCCTTATGAATATAATATCAATAATAATAAAAAATGTAGGTGACTTAATGTAACCTACATTTTTTATTATTATATGCTTACAGATAAATATCGGAAAGCTCAATTTTGGCCTTCTCTGTTATATTTGATGTTAAGTGAGCTTTCATTGTAGAATTATTTCTTAATGTATTTGGAAGTTTAATAGTTATACTTGTTCCTTCTTCAACATCATTAAAATATACCTTACCGCTATGTAACTCTACTAATGATTTAACAAGAGCTAGCCCTATACCACTACCTTCCGACTCACGATTAAAGGATTTATTTATCTGAGCAAATCTTTCAAAGACAACTTGTCTCATTGCACGAGGTATTCCTATTCCATTATCACTTATTGTTATAGTAAACCATTCAGGTTTTATGTCACATTCTACAAAAATTTTTCCACCATCTTTAGTAAATTTTATTGAGTTTGATAGAATATTTAATATAACCTTCTCTATTGCAAAAGGCTCTATTGAAATATAGCATTCTTCCTCATTAGTATCAAACATTATGGATACTCCTTTTATATGAGCATAAGGAATTACAGAATGAACAATATCTTCAATAAAACAAACCCCTTCCATTGTTTGATATGTAATATTATAGTTTCCTGAATTAACCTTAGTTAAAGCCAAAATATTATTTACTAATCTTAATAATCTTAAACAATTCAGTTTCATATTATCTTCATATTTATCGAATTTAACCAAAAACTCTTCATTAGAAAGAGTGCTTCTGCTTTGTTTTAACAACTGAATACTAGAATATAGTACATTAATAGGTGTTCTAACCTCATGAGATAGATTAGCAAAGAATTCTTCTCTTATTTTATCGTACTCTTGTATTTCCTTGTACTTTTCAGCTATAGTGCTATATTCTTTTATTAATTCTAGTTCTCTAGCTACAACGATAAAGCCACTTGCTTCTGAGTTTTTATATACCTTGGTTTCTATTGTTTCAACTTCAAACCTACTATTATCTTTGCATATTAAAGTCCTTCTTGTCATTATTTCTTTTTCATTTAAAGTAATTTCATCTCTAATAATGTTTTTATCATAAAACTTTGTTGATCTTTGACCAACTATTTCATGTATTTCATAGCCAAGTCTTTTCCCAAACCATGGATTAATATATGTTATTATATGATTTTCATCAACCATTATAATATAATCTTTTATATTACGGTTTATAGTTGTCAGTTTTTCTTCATTAGCCTTCAGTTTTTCAATATTTATATATTCAGCAGATATATTAGTTAATACAGATAATAAATATTCATCTTCATTTATATTTTTAATTCTTTGTAGATATAAATCATAATAGCCACCTTTTACAGTTTTAATAACCCCTTTATATTTATTATTTCTTTGTAGATTACCTTCAATTTCCCTATGTACTTTATCATAATCTACTAAAGATCTACTTGTAAATTCATAAAAATCAACGCTTTCAAAATCAACATCAGAGAACTCCTTATTTTTTAAGCATTCTCTATACATTTCATTTGTATAAAGTATATTATTATTTAAATCAGTTATAACAATAGCACTTATTTCATGTTTTTCAGTTATATTATAAAATATATCTAAATTACCT
>JBOFVP010000526.1:0-50360 GCA_051653165.1 Clostridium sp. | reverse complement strand
ACGAAAATATTGCAAATATGTGTAGTAGGGTTGTAAAAATTGAAGATGGAGCAATTGTGAGTTAGAGAAGAGTGGTGGGGAAAGCTAATGGAGTTTTTACCATCACTTTTTTGTATATTTTACAAATTTTAAAATTCAGTATATTTTTTTATTTTTTGCAGATACTAATTAGTGACTTAAAAATATGAAAAAGCTAATATTATTGAAATAATATGTTAGTTTGATATAATAAAAATTATAAGGGGCAAATTATATGGATAAGCTAAAGATAGAAGACACTGTATTTGCACAAGCATTTGTAAAACACCTAGAAGGGTTTAAAGAGTTATTTAATATTGAAGGAACTGACTTTCAACCAGTAAGAGGTGAAATAAAGGAAATTCAAATTGAAAGGCTTTCGGTAGACTTCATTTATGAAGTAGATGAAAAGAAATTAATACACTTTGAATTTCAAAGTACTAATAAAAATAGTGATATTTATAGGTTTTTATTATATGATGTTCACTTGGTATCAGAGTATAAGAAGCCAATAGAAACCTATGTAATATATACAAATTCCATTAAGAATGTGATGAATGAACTCACACTAGGGTCTATTCAATATAAGTTTAATCCTATATATATGGGAAACTTTAATGCAGATGAAATTATATTAGAAATAAAGAATAAATTAAAAAATGGAGAAAATTTATTACTAAGTGATATAGTAAGGCTTGAATTTACACCATTAATGTGTAGTAGAAAAAAGCAAGATGTAATTATAGAAGAAGCGTTAAACGTTACAACAGAAATCACTGATAATGTTAGAAAAGAGCAATGTCAGACTATACTAGTGGCTTTAGCACTAAAGTTCGGTGTAGAAATTAATAATGAGTTAGGGAGGAAGATTCGTATGTCACCACTTGGTCAAAAGATATTCAATGAGGGAATAGAAGAAGGAATAGAAAAAGGAATAGAAAAAGGCATAGGTAAAGGAAAAGCTATTTTACTAGTCAATTTACTTAACAAAAAATTTAATAATATTTCTGATGATTTAGAAAAAAAGGTAAAAGCGTTATCTGAGTCACAGTTGGATTTAATAGGTTTAAATATATTTGATATGAATAGTATAGATGATTTAAAAAAATATATTAATTAAGGAAATTAGAGAAGAAATATAATATAATCAAAAAGTAAGAATCACTTATCTAGGAGCGTAGCAGTGCTTAGCTCCCACCTACAGAGGTGGGAGTGTTAGCAATGGTAGCCATCAGATAAACTTTATCTAACACAAATGTATTTTTCTTCACTAATCATAAAAAACCTCAGCCATATCATTACCATCCTTATCAATAGCACTTACTATATTTTCATAGCTCCCAATAGCAATATCTAAAAAATAATCCTCATTTTCTATATTAGAAAACATACTCCCCTCAGCACTACTAAGCTTAATCTTGTAATTTACTATGTTAGAATCCCTATTATCCCCATATACTACAGTAAAATGTTCTTCTCCATTATTAAAAACAGATATAGTTGAGATGTTAAACAAGTAGTAAAAAACAAACACCAAACAAAAAAATTTATCTCCAAAGGATAACTTATTGAACTATTAAGCATATAGCTAAATATAGATACTTTTTCTATTGGAGGAAGAATAAATGAAAGTAAGTGTTTGCCTTATTGCAAAGAATGAGGAAAACAATATAGGACGCTGTTTAAGAAGCGTTTATGATATTGTTGATGAAATTGTTGTAGTTGATACTGGTTCAGAAGATAGAACAAAGGAAATAGCACTAGAATACGGAAGCAAAGTAATAGACTTTGTATGGTGCAATGACTTCTCAAAAGCAAGAAACCTATCCATAGAAAACGCCACAGGAGATTGGATACTTTTCTTAGATGCAGACGAAGAAATGCCAAAGGATGATTTATTACAACTAATAGAAATGATGAAAAATCCAGGGGGAGCAGAAGCCTATTATCTTAGAATGGTAAACTTTATAGGAGGACAAGACATTGGTAACGCCATAGTACTTAGAGCCTTTAAAAATAGACCAGACTATAGATTTACAGGAAAGCTACACGAACAAATAATAAACTCAATTGAAAACAAAGCAGGGCTTCAAAGCATAGTGCCAACACAAATAAGAATATTCCACTATGGCTATGACCCAGATATAGTTGACACAAGTGCAAAATCTAAAAGAAATCTAGACATTCTATTAGACTATCCAAAGGACAAACAAGACGGATATTATTTTTATTCACTAGGAAATGAATATGCAAGAATAGATGATTATCCAAAGGCATTAGAAATATATTTTAAAGGAATAGCAGTAACAGACTATGTCCACAACAGATATATATATTTCCCATATCTAATATTAAACATTATGAAATCATATTCCACACTAAAAAGATTCAATGATGTGGTTAAAATCTTAGAGACATACAAGAGATATTTAGTAGACTTTAAAGACATGTATTTCTTAGGAGCAATAGCTTGCATAGAGCTTGGAAAACACTCAAAGGGTAAAAAATATCTTCAAAAATTTGTTTCAAGTAACAACTCAAGCTATGAATATCCAAACAATAACTACGACAAAATGTATGATATAAACTCACTAATGGCACAACTAGATGGAGGAACAATAGACAAGTCAAATTTCCTACTAGGAACAGCTATGATAATAAGAAAAAGTGAGGGAGATGTTCCCCTTTGCATAAAAAATATAAATGAGCTATGCGAAGAAGTTGTAGTATTTGATATGGATTCGAACAATGAAACCATAGAAGCATGCAAAAATTTTGGAGCAACAGTAATTAAGTGTAAAGAAGAAAATCTAGAAAAATTAATATATAAACATCTTAAAACAAAGTGGATATTAACACTAAAGGATGGAGAAATACTTCCATATGGACAACAAGCATTCCTAGCTAATCTTTTAGATGATGATGATGAAAAATGTGGCTATGAGCTAGAAATTCTTGATTTAAAGACAAATGAAGTAGAATTAGAAGAAAGAATCATACTTAGAAACCTTCTAAAAATAAAATCACAAAAGGAAATAGATTATGAAGTAAAAGATAGTGATGTATCAATTTATAAGAATTTTAATTAGGAGGATTTTATGGGAGAGTTAAATAAGAAAGCTAAAATTTTAGTAGGAAGCCCTATATGTCAAGAGCCAGAAATATTAAAGGAGTTTTTATTATCATTAGAGGAACTAGATACAAACAATATTGATATAAGTTATTGCTTTGTGGATGATAATAAAAAAGATAAATCTGTTAAACTTCTACAAGACTTTAAAGAAAAGAATGAAAATGTTGTTGTAATACCAGGAGACCCAGCACTCCAAACAGATACAGAGTATGTTTGCGATGAGTTTACCCATAGATGGACAGGAGACTTAGTAGAAAAAATAGCACAATTTAAAAATGGAATTATAAAATACTTCTTAAATGGAGATTACGATTATTTATTCTTTGTAGACTCAGACTTAGTACTTCATCCATCAACATTACAGTCATTACTTTCAAGAGATAAGGACATTATTGCAAATATTTTCTGGACAAAATGGACACCAGAAAGCGTAGAATTACCACAGGTTTGGATGATGGATGCCTACACATTATATGATGCAAGTATGCTTAGACAAGTTTCACAGCAACAAGCAAACCAAGAAGTGAATGAATTTATCACTATGCTAAAAAAACCAGGAGTTTATAAGGTTGGGGGACTTGGAGCATGTACACTAATTAAAAGAGCTCCACTTGAAGCTGGAGTAAACTTTAATAAAATCTACAATATATCCTTCTGGGGTGAAGATAGATCCTTCTGTATAAGAGCTGTAGCTTATGGCTTTGATCTATTTGTTGATACACACTACCCTGCATACCATATTTATAGAAATAACGATTTAGAAGGGGTAGAGAAATTCAAGGGAAATCTAAAGAATAGAGATTTAGATATACTTGGATATGAACTTATTGATATTGTTAATAAATTCTTAGAGAAATATTATAACTTCTCATATAAGGATGCAATTGATTATAGTTGGTTACCGTTATTCACCTTTGAGGCAGGATTACAACTACAAAATGAAAAGATAAATAATGAAAATATGATAATTAAGAGTAAAATGCGTTCAAGATATAGGGTAGAAGAGTGGAAGTTGTCCTTCTATGATGATCCAAATAAGGTTGGAGTAACCTATAAGCTAGTGGTTGAAGGAATTAAAAATAAATATTCCTTTGTTGATGCAGGGGAGTATACAGCAATTCTTGTAAACTACAGTGGTAAATGGAAAATATCATCCCTAGCAAAAACCTTAAATCTTGCCCTTTCTCCAACTCCATTAATTAGAAAGGTAAAAGATAAAAATGGAATTACTCTTTCAATGGTAGTTAAAAATGAAGAGGGTAGATATTTAGAGCAGGTATTAGAGCAAAACAAGAAATATATACAAAATGCAGTAATTATAGATGATGGAAGTACTGATAAAACTATTCAAATTGTTAAGGATATCTTAGGAGATAAGAACCTTACTTTAATAGAAAATCCAAAGTCATTGTTTAATAATGAAATTAATTTAAGAAAGCTTCAATGGAATAAAACAATTAAAACAAATCCAGATTGGATATTAAGTGTAGATGCAGATGAGCTTTTTGAGAATTCCTTTGAAGAGGGGGTACTTGATTTAATTAATAGTGACCCTTGGGTAGATGGATATGCCTTTAGACTATATGATATGTGGGATATGGAGCATTATAGACAAGATGATTTTTGGAAGGCTCACTCAATTTATAGAACCTTCTTAATCAGATATCAAAAGAACTTTAATTATAGATGGCTAGAAAATCCAGTACACTGCGGAAGACTTCCTTATAATATAAATCAAATGCCAGCAAACTCCTGTAAGTATAGAATTAAGCACTTTGGTTGGGCAAAGGCTGAGGATAGATTAAAGAAACATGCAAGATATATGAAGCATGACCCAGAAGGCAAATATGGAGATATGAACCAATACAAATCAATTTTAGACCCAAATCCAAGAGTAATTAAGTGGGTTGAGGAAGAATAATGGCTAGTACTCTTTCTGCATGTATTATAGCAAAAAATGAGGAAAAGCATATTGGAACATGTCTTGAAAGCTTACAGGGAGTAGCAGATGAAATTATAGTTGTTGATACAGGGTCTACTGATAGAACTGTAGAAATAGCAGAATCCTATGGGGCAAAGGTATACTTTGACCCCTGGGATAATGACTTTGCAAAGGCTAGAAACTTTGCAATAAGTAAGGCAACAAAGGATTATATTCTTTATATAGACTGTGATGAATATCTTCATTCAGATGATTGGAAAAAGATAGGCAAGCTTTTAAATAAAAGGTATGAGGGCTTTTGTCTTTTATTATGTAACTATATAGATGGGCAAGAAACCTTAACTGCCCAATCCTTTAGAATATTTAAAAATAGACCTTTTTATGAGTTTAGAGGAAGAATCCATGAGCAGGTTATTAATTCAATTTTAGATAGATATAAGCCCTCTGATATTGGATTTATTAATGTAAAAATACGTCATACTGGATATGATGAAGCAAAGAATAATATAGAAAAGAAGAAGGAAAGAAACTTTAAAATATATGAGTCCTATAGGGAAGATGAAAAGGATGCCTTTTATTACTATAATCTAGCTGGAGAATATTCAAGGGCTGGAATGCTTGATAAGGCCCTTGAAACTTATATTAAGTCAGAGCATGCAGAGGGCTTTGATAATGGCTTTAGGCAATATCTTGCAATATATTTAACTAAGTCCTACTTTGAGCACCAAATGTTAAGGTCAGCTATAGAGTATGCATCAGAAAAGCTTAAAGGATATCCAGATTTTGCAGATTTGCATTTTTTAAGATGCACTTGTAACTACTATGTAGGTAAATATTCTGAGGCCTTAAAGGATGTACGAGAATATGAGAAGCATAAGGGAAATCTAAATTATCCAAACTTTAGGCTAAATGAAGCTAATAATGTAGATGATGTTATAAGAGATCTAGAGAGTAATGCTATTAGCTTTGATAAGAAGTTCTTTAATATAATAATAGATTGTAGAAACTTTTCAGTGTGTAAAAATATTCAAAAGCTGAATGAGTTCTCAGATAATATTGTAATATTAGCAGATGATACCATGTCTGAAAGTGATATAACAAAGTTCCATGAGTTATATGGAAGAGTAGTAAAGCCAAGTAATGACATGAATTATATTGAAGAGATTGTAGGTGAGTCAAGTTATTCTTTATATTTTAAAGGGAATGAAATAATTGATAGAGCTTGGCTAATTAAAATAATTGATGAAATCAACAATGGACACTATGATTATTTTACCTCAATGGCATTAACTGAGGACTTTGATGTTTATAAAACCGTTAGGGTTCTTAAGTGTGGGCTATTGAAGGTTATTGGTCTTTCTGTATTTAATGAAGATGGGATTGCAGATTATACCTCTTCAAAGGAACAGATTATGATTACAAATATTTAATAATAGATGCTGTATCATATTTAAGGCGATACAGCATCTTTTTTTCTAAATACTAAGGGTGTTTTTCCATGGAACTTTTTAAAGGCTTTAATAAAGTTAGAAGAATATTTGTTAAAAAGAAAGTAAGTGAAGAGGTGGTGATTTAGCCATCTCTTTTCATGTATAATCACTCACATTACTCATAATATTGAATAAAATATTACATCAATGTTTTATAGGAAGGGAAGGGAATATGGCAACAGTAGGATTTGCAAATGCAAATAGTGGTCCTAAGGCATCATCAATTGGATGGTTTGACTTTACAGGTATAGTATTACCACCTAATACATCAGTAAGCATGGCAAATAGTCTTCCAAATGGGGGGAATATAGCTTTTACAATACAAAATATAATGATAAGCAATAATTTAACCTTTACTGGACATGTAGCGCCACAGAGGGCAGGAATTCCATTTGGAAGTACTAGCTATACAGGAATACCAGGAAAGCCAATAATAGATGCTACACAAATAGCAAATGGAAGAGCAGACTTAATAATTAGTAATATAACAATTACTAACGGACAAGGGGTTACGATTCCCTTTGGGTTAGTGGTTGCAGAGGCTGAGGGGTCAATTCAAAATGAATTAATTACATGTACAACCAATGGAAGTCCATGGGACTTAATTGCAAATATTTATGGGTCAGTTGCAAATATATCAGGAATTAATACAACCATTGTATCCTGGGGAGGTGCAAACCCTTGGCCATCACCAGTAGTGGCAACAAATAATCCTACAAGTATACTTGTAAATGATTTTCAAAATGTAAATAGTGCAATTGCACTTGGTGTAATTCTCACTCAGATAACAATACAGAAATATGTTGAAGATAGATTAGATACATCAGATCAGTTTCAGTTAGATATTAAAGGACAACAATCAGCTACAACAATAACAACAGGAGTATTACCAGGAACACAACCAAACTTTGCATTTACCTATGCTGATGCAGGACAAACTTATATATTAACTGAAGGAATGTCACCAGGAAGTTTAAACACCTTGAATCAGTATACAACAACAGTAAGTATAGTTAACACAGCTCAAGGAGGAACAACTATTCCAAGTAACTGGGCATTAGGTCAAGGAATAACCTTAGCTCTTGGAGATAATATACATTTAATGATTACTAATACTCCAATAATACCCCATTTAATAATATCAAAAGCTACAAATAAAGCTTATGCAGGTGTAAGTGATATAATTGAATATACCTTTCTTATAACAAATACCTATCCAAATATAGCAGTTAACACAGTATTATTAGATACAACACCAAATGGAACAACCTTTGTAGCAGGAAGTATCATAAAAGATGGTATTGCAATACAGGGAGATTTAAATCCACCAAATGGATTATTAATTGGAACAATTCCAGCAAATTCTCTATCAACAATAACATATAAGGTAAAGGTTAATAGTTTTCCATCAATAGTAAATCCAGTTTTAAATAGTGGAGGGTTAAACCATAGCTATACAGTAGTAACCTCCATACCACCAACCTTTAATGTATTGTCAAATCAGGTTGTTACAACAATAAGTTCAGTGGATATAAGTTCACAAAAATTTGTTGATAAAAGTGTAGCAAATATTGGGGATATATTAGTATACACAATCTCAATAGCAAATAGAGGGAATAGCATAGCTTACAATATTACATTTGTTGATACAATTCCAATAGGCACATCATATATTCCAAATAGTTTAAATCAAGATAATACTATAATCTCAGGTACTCCTAACTTACCAGGGGTAATACTTCCAAATTCTATATTACCAGGAGAAACCTCAATTATATCCTTTAAAGTAACAGTAGTAACAACACCAGGATTATATACAGTAAAAAATAGTTCATTTTTTAGATATAGTTATGAAATAGATGGAGTTACAATTGGATCTAACATTTATGAAACCAATACTGTGGTTACAAATATAAATGTAAAGGCAGATATTCAAATAAGAAAAGCTGTAGATAAAGCAGTTGCAGTGTGTGGTGATATTATAAATTACTCTTTTATTGTAACAAATATAGGAGCAATAGCAGGGGTTAATATGGTTTTTTATGATACATTACCTTCTAGGGTGACATTTATCCCTAATTCATTTATGATAAATGGAATAAATGTACAAGGGGGTAATCCTTCAAATGGAGTGCCATTACCAAAAATAAACTATAGTGAAACCATCACTTTAGGGTTCCAAGCAAGGGTTGAGTGTGTATAATAAGAACTTAATATTTTTAAATGCATATAAATATTATAATAATATAGTTTAAATATAACTTAAAAAAAATATAGGAGGAGAAGGAATATGGCAACAGTTGGTTTTGCAAATTCAAATAGTGGACCTAAGGCAGCATCAATTGGATGGTTTGACTTTACAGGTGTAACATTAGCCCCTAATACATCCTTAAGTATGGCAAATAGCCTTCCAAATGGAGGGAATATAGCATTTACAATTAGAAATATTATGATTTCTGGAAATGTATCTTTTAGTGGACACGTAGCACCACAAAGAGCTGGAATTCCATTTGGGAATACAAATTATACAGGAATACCAGGACAACCCTTATTAAATGCAACAGCAGTATTAAATGGAAGTGCCGATTTAATAATAAGCAATATAACAATTACTAATGCTCAGGGGGTTACTATACCTTTTGGGTTAGTTGTTGCAGAGGCAGAAGGTTCTGTTCAAAACGAGTTAATTACATGTACAACTAATGGCTCTCCATGGGACTTAATTGCAAACATTTATGGGTCAGTTGCAAATATATCAGGAATTAATACAACTATTGTATCTTGGGGAGGAGCAAACCCTTGGCCATCACCGGTTGTATCGACAAATAATCCATCAACCATACTTGTAAATGATTTTGAAAATTCAAATAGTGCAATTGCATTAGGTTTGATCTTAACACCGATAACAATAAAAAAATATGTTGTAAATAGATTAGATGTATCAGATCAGTTTCAATTAGATATTACTGGCCCTTTACCATCTACAACAATAACAACAGGGATAGTAACAGGAACTCAGCCAAATTATGCCTTTACTTATGGGGATGATGGACAAAGTTACATCCTAAATGAATTAATGGCGCCAGGAAGTTTAAATACTTTATCTCAATATGCCACAACTATTAGCATTGTAAATACTTCTCAGGGAGGAACAACCATACCCAGTAATTGGACTCTTGGTCAACCTCTTACAGTTCAAATGGGAGATAATATAAATTTAGTAATTACAAATACCCCAATAATTCCAAAGTTAACAGCAGTAAAAAACACTAATGAAATATATGGGGCAGCAGGAGATATAATAACTTATAATGTTATTTTAACAAATACTTATCCTAATATGGCAATAAATACGGTAGCACTTGATACAGTTCCAAATGGAGTTACTTTAGTTCCAGGAAGTGTAACTGTAAATGGAGTAGCTGTCAGTGGGGGACTAACTCCAATATATTTAGGTACAATTCCTGCAAACTCAGTAACAACAATAGCATATCAAGTGGTGGTTAATACAATTCCACCAATTATTAGTCCAATAAAAAACTCATCAACCCAAACTCATAGTTATACAGTAGTAACAAACACCTTACCTATATTTGGGGTTTTATCTAATGTAGTAACTACAACCATAAGTTCTCCAATAATAAATTCTCAAAAAATAGTTAATAAATCTACTGCAAATATTGGTGATATATTGATATATACAATCCCAATAAGCAATACAGGAAATGTGGATGCCTTTAATGTAAGCTTTATTGATACAATACCAACAGGAACTATGCTAATAACAAATAGTTTAAAACAAGATGGAATAGTAGTTGCAGGAAGTCCAGGTTCTCCAGGGGTAATTCTGCCAAATTCAATTGGTACTGGAAAAACATCAACAATAACATTCCAAGTTCTAGTTACAACTACCCCAGGGGTATCTCAAGTAAGTAATAGTGCAATGTTTGCTTACAATTATGCAGTAACTAGCACAATAACTAATTTTAGGGTTAATGATACTAATACAGTTGTAACAAATATAAATGGTATGGTGTCTATGAATTTTAATAAGTATGTAGATAAGGTGTATTCAACTTGTGGGGATACAATAACTTATATTATTGTGGCAACTAACAATGGAAATACATCTGCAGATGATGTTACATTTATTGATACTATACCAAAAGGAACAGTATTTATTAGTGATACCTTTACTCAAAATGGAAGTGTAATAATAGGGGCAAATCCACAGAATGGAGTAGCACTTCCAAATATAAACTCAGGTGAAACAATAACATTAGGGTTTCAAGTTAAAATAACCTGCAGTTAATGAAAATGGGATGTATAAATACATCCCATTTTTGTGTTTTAAGTTTTTTTAGTATAACTGTACATCAATAATAATTGAACCATAGAAAATAACGCAACAATCATCAATAATCCTAGTATTAATATATTCAGTAATAGGATTAATTAAGAAATTGTTAGTTCTAACCAAGTCGCATACCCTAGCACCCTTATATTCTGCAGGTAAAACTACATAAACAGATTTAATTGTTTTAGATTTTAATAAAGCTGATTGAGTTGAAGACTCAACACAAGATTCATAAAGAATATTAGTGTTAAGTTCTATCTCAACTAAAAGCTTATATCCAGTTAAAGTTTGACCTTCTAAGGAAATAGAAACTGGTGTATTAATTAATTTAGTAGAAACTACTTTATAATCAACGGAGGTAGAGAGAATTTTTTTTATTGAAGGCATTCCTTCAGTAATACATAATTGATCTTGTACTACTAATCTAGAGAAGTTAGATAGTCCATTTGGAAATGAGTTACATAAATCTTTTGTAGCATTTTTAAAAGCAAAAGCCATCTCCTAGCACCCCCTTATAAATTGTTCAGCAGTCATTGCAAAGGTAACACTTGTATAAACACAATTAGAACAATTTAAAGAATAATTAATATCTTCTAAGAATGGAGTTGTTGCAATATCATAGTTTTCATTAAAGTTAGAAGAAATAACAATTGGTACTAAAGTGCTATAAACATGGGTAAAACTATGAACTGTATAACCATCATTTAGTGGAATGTATTCATACTTAACCTTAATGTCAACAATCACCATTAAAGTTTTCCCAGTTAAAGTAAATCCCTCTGCAGAAATGCCTTGAGGGGAGTCAATAAGTTTTTTACTTACAACATCAATTGTACAATGCTCTGAAATAATGTTTGAAATTTGAGGGTTACACTTTGGCAGGCAAGCTATGAAATCTACAGTGGTTTGGGTAAAATCAGCTATATTCTCAGGTAAACACTCTTGATTTTGATCTATGTTGTTCTTACATTTTATCATCCTGTATATCTCCTTTTTTAAAAATTAATTCACCTTTTATAAATATCTCGTTAAATGAATGAACTATATAGATTAGTATTTAATAATATAATATGAGAAATTTCTTATAGAGTTAATATTATTTTATAAGCAAGTGAAGTAAATAAGAATAAGGAGGAATATTGGTATGACTGTTATACCAAATACAATACCAAACGTCGGTGTCATCAACTACCAGTACCAAATTGACCCAAGCCTTCCAGCAAACAATAGCAACTCGTCAAGTAATGTAGTTATAACAAACTTAAATAATGCAGATTTAAAGATAGTAAAAGCTGTTGATGTAATGGGTGCAGATATTGGCGACGTACTTCTTTATACACTAGTAGTAACAAACTCAGGTAATGCAGTTGCAAATCAAGTTACAATTATTGATACTATTCCAGAAGGGACAAATTTTATTTCAAATTCAGTAATAATTAACAATGTACCTTCTCCAAGCACAAATCCTCAAACAGGGATAGCTCTTGCAAATGTACCAGCAGGTGGAAGCAGTACTATTACTTTTAATGTTCAAGTATACACAATTCCAACGGTTAACCCTATACCAAATACAGCAAGTTTAGATTATTTCTATACAGTAGATCCTTCAGTTCCAAATGGAAAGCATAAGGGAGCATTATCTAATACTGTAACAGTACCAGTAAGTAACGCAGATGTTTACCCTGTTAAGGCAGTTGATAAAACTTTTGCAACTGTGGGAGATACATTAACTTATACAATAACTCTTTCAAATAGCGGAAATGTACCAGCATTTGGAGTGATGCTATATGATACAATTCCAACTGATACTAACTTTGTATTAAATTCAGTTTATGTAAATGGAGTAAATCAGCCAGGTGTTAACCCTCAAAGTGGAGTACAAGTTGGAACAATTCCAGCATATAGCTCAATTGATGTTAAATTCCAAGTAGTAGTACCAACAATTCCAATTCCAGATCCAATACCAAATAATGCAAACTTAACTTATAAATATACTGTGGTAAATGTAACAACTAAAAATGTTGGAAAGCAATCAAATACAGTAAATACACAAGTTAATTTAGCTGATATATTTATAGGTAAGCAAGTTGATAAGAAGTTTGTTGATGTAAACAGTCAAATAACATACACCCTTACGTTAACAAATAGTGGAAATGTAAAAGGGGATAATGTTGTTGTATTTGATACAATTCCAAAGGGTGCTACATTTGTACCAGGCTCTGTTACAGTAAAGGGAGTTCAAATGGCAGGAGTAAATCCTGAGACTGGAATAAGTATTGGTTCACTAGGTGCTGGAGAAACAATAACAGTAACCTTTAAAATAATGTCCTATACACTTCCATGTTTAACACCATTTATGACTCCATGTGGACAAATACTAGGAGGAACAGTTCCTCAAACAGTTCTTCCATGTGGACAAATAATTCAAACAGGAGCTTCTTGCGAAAATCCATTATTAAATAAGGCGTGTACTAGCTATAATTTTATGGTTGATACAGTTGCAGGAAGTAAGTTAAATGGTGGAATGTGCTCAAACGTAGTACAAACTACAGTTGTTACAGCAATTCTTGAAACTACTAAAAAGGTTTCAACTGCATATTCAGATATAAATCAAGAGATAACTTATACAATTACCTTTGACAACAAAGGAAATACACCGACTGTTAACACATTCTTCTTTGATACAATTCCAACAGGAACAGTATTTGTACCAGGTTCTGTAACTTTAAATAATTCAATACTTCAAGGGGCTAACCCTCAAGCAGGAATTTTAATAGGGTCAGTTAATCCATATCAACCACAAACCCTTACATTTAGAGTTAAGATTAATACTATTCCAAATCCAAATCCAATTAAAAATCAAGGGGTAACAAACTATTCTTATGAGGTAGATACAACAATAAATGAAGTTGTTGATAAGCAAACTGTTACAAATGTTGTTTGTACTCAAGTTAATAATGCATGTATATATCCAACAAAGGCAACAGACAAAAATTATGCATATGTTGGAGAAACTATAACTTATACAATTAAGTTAACTAACCTTGGTAATACAAACGCAGATAATATAGTTTTAATTGATACAATTCCAAACTTTACAACATTTATTCCAGGGTCAGTTATTGTAAATGGTGTTTCAAAGCCAGCTTCAAACCCTAATTTAGGAATTCAAGTTGGAACTATATCACCTAGCCAAAATGTTGAAGTAAGCTTTAAGGTTAAAGCTACAGCAGTTCCAGATAAAAATCCAATTAATAATGAAGCTCTTGTTAACTTTAACTATACAGTTGACCCAGCAAATGTTGATGGAGTGGGCTCAAGTGAAAGAACAAATGTGGTATCTACAACAATAGTTCAAGCAGTAATAGAAACTAAAAAATCAGTTGATAACGGATATGTTGATGTTGATGAGGTTTTAACTTATACAATTGAGGTTAAAAATACTGGAAATACTGTGGCAAACAATGTTGTTATTTATGATACAATTCCATTAAATACTCAATTTATAGAAAATTCAGTAGAGGTTAATGGAGCAGTAGTAATTGGGGATAATCCTCTAACTGGAATATTCTATGGTTCTCTACAACCAGGTGAAGAGGGATTTGTAACCTTTAAGGTTAGGGCAATTAGCTTACCAAAGGTTAATCCAATACAAAATACTGCAAATATAAGTTTTGCATTTACAACAGACCCAAGTACACCAAATGGGAACATGAGAAATGTTTCAAGTAATATTGCACCAACAACTATATTAAGTGCATTTATAATGAATGAAGATGGTGGATTAGTTAAGAGTGTAAACTCAAGCTATGGAGCTGTTAATGACATCTTAACTTATAGTGTACTGCTTAAGAATACAGGTAATACAGATGCAAATAATGTAACAATTTATGATCCAGCACCAAATGGAACAGAGTTTGTTAAAAATAGTTTAAAGATTAATGGAGTTCCAATTGTTAATGGTGACCCATCAGATGGATATAACGTTGGTAAAATAATAGCTTTAAATACAGTTATGGTTGAATTTAAGGTAAGGGTTTTAGAAATTCCAATAGAAAATCCTATATTAAATAAAATGGAAGTTAGTTATGTATATACTTCTGACCCACAATATCCAAATGGAAGAAGTCAAAGACATTTCTCTAACACAGTTTCAACCTTAATCCAAGAAGCGATTATTAGCAATGAAACTGGTGGATTAATAAAGAATGTTGATAAGGATTATGGAGTAATTAATGACATCATAACTTATAGCATTGCATTAAAGAATACAGGAAATACAACAGCAACAAATGTAATCTTAAAGGATACAATTCCAAATAATACAGCCTTTGTTAGTGGTTCTGTTATAATTGATGGAATACCAATGCCAGGAGGAAACCCACAAACAGGGGTAATGGTTCCAGATATTCCAGCAAACTCAAGCAGAACTGTAATGTTTAAGGTTCAAGTATTAACATTACCAAGTCCTAACCCAATACCAAATAAAGCAACAGTTAACTATAGTTTTACTTCAAACCCAACCTTCCCAAATTCAAACTCAAGAACTAATACAACTAACACAGTTGAAACAGAAATTAATATTGCTAGAATAGATAAGGCTGATGGTGGATTAATTAAGAGTGCAGATAAGTCATATGTAAAGGTTGGAGAAGAAATTACCTATACAATAGCATTAAAGAACACAGGAAATGTTGATGCTATTAATGTAGTATTTATGGATAGTGTTCCACTTGGAACAGAGTTAATTCCAAATAGTGTTGAAATAGATAATGTAATTCAAAGTGGGTATAATCCAGAAAATGGATTTGTTGTTGGAACAGTTAAAGTAGGGCAAACAAGAAATGTTTCCTTTAAGGTTTTAGTAAATTCTCTACCAGTTGTTAATCCAATTCCAAACACATCAAGAGTAACATTTGACTATATTTACAATCCAAATACTCTTCAAACTTCAACAGGGTCAGGAGTTTCAAATGAGATTCTTACAACAGTAAATGAAGCTTATATTAGAAATGAAGATGGTGGATTAGTTAAAACCTCAAACAAAAATTATGTTGCAGTAGGGGATAAGGTAACTTATACAATCAACTTAAAGAATACTGGAAATGTTGCAGCAACAGGAGTTAAGCTTATAGATACTCTACCAGATGATGTAACCTTTGTAGGAAACTCAGTTAAGGTTAATGGAATTTCTTCAAATGCAAATCCAAACTCAGGTATTCAAGTTGGAAATCTAGCACCAGGGCAACAAGCACAAGTAACCTTTGATATTCTAATTACAACTATACCAAAGGTAAATCCAATACCAAATAGTGCAAAGGTTAGCTATAGATTTACTAAAGATCCATTTGTACCAAATGGTGAATACTCAGAATATAAGAGTAACCAAACTCTAGTTAAAGTTAATGAAGCTAGAATTACAAATGCAGATGGAGGACTAATTAAATCAGTAGATAAAGAGTTTGCTGATATTGGTGAAATTGTAACCTATGGAATAACAATGCTTAATACAGGAAATACAACTGCAAATAATGTTGTATTATTTGATACAGTACCAGAGGGAATGAGCTTCATAGATAATAGTGTAACTGTTAATGGAATGGAAGCACCAGCTCAAACACCGGAAACAGGAGTTATTGTTGGTAATATAGCTCCAAATGGAACTGCTATTGTATTATTTAAGTGTAAAGTAATTAATATGCCAAATAATAATCCAACAGTAAATAAAGCTGATGTTGCATATACCTTTATTTATGACCCAATAACTCAAGGGCAAGCAAATAGAAGAAATACAACAAATCCAGTTAATGTTTTAATTAATCATGCAGAAATTGCATATCCAACTGGTGGATTAACTAAATCAGTAGATAAGCTTTATGCAGATGTTAATGAAGAAATAACCTATACAATTAAGCTAATAAATACAGGAAATGTTCAAGCTAATAACGTAATTGTAACAGATACAATTGCTGATGGAGCTAAATTTGTACCAAATTCAGTTACTGTAAATGGAAACAATGTATTATCAGCTAACCCTCAAACAGGAATATTTATAGATACTATTATGCCAATGGAAGTAGTATTAGTTTCCTTTAAGGTAGTTGCATCTACAATACCAGTTGTAAATCCACTTCCAAACAAATCTGGTGTTAGCTATAGCTACACAGTAGACCCAAGTAAGCCAGATGGAACAAGTGCTAACAATACAAGTAATACAGTTACAACTCAAATTAATACAGCTGATTTAAGTGAAATTAAGAAGAGTGGAACATTAAAATATGCAGATTATGGAGATACAATAACCTATACAGTTTCTGTTAAGAATAATGGAAATGTGGCAGCAACAAATGTATCTATAATAGATACTGTTCCAAATAATGTACAATTTATTAGTGATAGTATTAAGGTAAATGGAAATACTGTAATTGGTGTAGTGCCAGGGCAAAATATTGGAATTGGAGTAATTAATCCAAATGAGGTTGCAACAGTTACCTTTATGGTTAAGGTGGTTTCAATACCAAATGATAGTGCAATAGAAAACTTTGCAACTGTAAAATATAACTACACTAAAAATCCAACCTTCCCTAATGGGCAATCAGCTAAGAATAGAAGTAATATTTTTGTAACAACAGTTATGAATGCAACTATATCTAATCAAGCTGGTGGATTTACTAAGAAGGTTTCAAAGGCTTATGCAGATGTAAGTGATGTATTAACTTATACTTTCTATTTAGAAAATACAGGAAATACAGTGGCTACAAATGTTATTTTAACTGATACTATTGGAAATGGTATGAAGTTTATAGATAACTCTGCATCAGTAAATGGAATAATAGCACTAGGGGAAAATCCAGAGGATGGAATTACTGTTGGAAATATAGCTCCAAATGAAATAGTAACAGTTTCATTTAATGTTCAAATTACGAATATTCCAAGTGTTAATCCTATTCCTGATATTGGAGTAGTTAATTATGATTATACTGTTGACCCAGAATCACCAAATGGTAAGCATGTTAAGAATTTAAGTAACCAAGAAAATGTTCAAGTAAATCATGGTCAAATTTCTAATATTGATGGTGGATTAACTAAAACTGCAAATAAGACTTATGTTCAAATTGGGGATGTAATAACTTATACAATTACAATGAAGAATACAGGAAATGTGGCAACAGACAATGTTACTCTTCAAGATACACTTCCAGGCGGAACAGAGCTTATTCCAAGTAGCATCTTATTAAATTCAGTTCCAATTCTTGGAGCTAATCCACAGGTAGGAATTAATATTGGAACAATTAAACCGGGAGCAACTTCTGTATTAAGCTTTAAGGTAGTAGTAGTTTCAATTGCTGATACAGCATACCCTCCAATGGTAAATGGAGTTCCATGTATGTCTGGTGGAGGAGAAAGTGGAATATTAGAAAATACTGCAAATGTTTGCTACAGATATACTGTAGATCCAAGTAAACCTTGTGGAAAGACAGCTTGCAACCAATCTAATACAAACAAAATAAAAATAAATACAGCTATTGTAGATATATTAAAGGAATCAACTCCAACCTATGTAGACTTAAATGGAGTTATTGACTTTAAGCTTTCATTAAAGAATACTGGAAATGTATTAGGGGATGAAATTTTAGTACAAGATATTCTTGCACCAGTATTATCCTTTGTTCCAAACTCAGTAAAGATTAATGGAATAAACCAACCAGGAATTAGTATTTTAAATGGAATTAGTGTTGCTCCAATGCAACCATATGATTCAACTACAATAGAGTTTAAAGCAACAGTTACAAGTATTCCATCATTTAATAAGGTAGAAAACTCAGCTAAGGTTAGTTATTCATTTGTATTAAATCCTGAAAATGGAACAAAGGGAAGCTCAACTGATACAAGTAATATTACTGAAAACTATGTAAATCATGGAGAGTTAAAGGCTGTTAAAGCTGTAGATAATGAATATGCAGGAGCTGGGGAAACTCTAAATTACACTATTACCTTAACAAATACAGGTAATACAAAGGTTAATAACGTAGAGCTTTATGATACTCTTCCAGATGGCGTTAAGTTAATTCAAGGTTCAGTAATTATAAATGGAGTTACAAAACCTGGAGCAGTTCCTCAATATGGTATATTTATTGGAACTTTAAACCCAGGGGCTAAAACTGTTATAACCTATAAAGGAATTATAGATAAGAGTATATCTGTAGCTACAATAGTAAATACAGCAACAGCTAATTATAGTTATACAGTTGATCCAACAACTCTAAAGGAAGTTGATAAAACTGTTGAAACTAATGAGGCTGAAACATTTATTAATGATGCAATAATTTCTAATGAAACTGGTTCATTTATTAAATCCACTTCAAAGGATGTTGTTGATATTGGAGATGTATACACGTATACAATCTTTGCTAAAAATATAGGAACAGTTTCTGCAAACAATGTTGTTGTATTTGATGACCTTGAAAATTATATTAGCTATGTAAAGGGTACTCTAGAAATAAATGGAGTAGCTCAACCAGATACAGACCTTTCACTTGGAATACCAGTTGGGGTTATTGAGCCACAAAATGCAGTAACTATTGTGTTTGATGTACTTGTTAATAGCATACCAGAATCAGGTATAATTAGGAATTCATCAACAATAGATTTTAGCTATATTAAGAATCCTGTTATTCCAGTTGAGGTTAGTAAAGAAGAGGTATCAAACTTTGTTGACGTTAAGGTTATAAGTGGAAATATTACAAATGTTATTAAGACACCAGATAAGAGTTATGCTAAAATTGGAGATTCAATTAAGTTTACAATTACAGGAACTAATACAGGAAATGTTGATTTAACTAATATTCTAGTAAAGGATAAGTTAAATTCAAGCTATCAATTTGTAAAGGATAGTGTAACTGTAAATGGACTATTAAGATTAAATGAAAATATAGAATCAGGAGTGATAATAGCATCTCTTCCAACAGGAAAGTCATTTACTATAACCTTTAAGGTTGTGGTTGTAGATGTTAATAATGACCAAAAGATATCTAATAAAGCTGAAATTCTTTATAGCTATAATGTAGGTGGAAATGAGGTTAATAAGACTTCAATATCTACAGATGGATCAGTATTAGTTAGACAAGCGGAGTTAGTTTTAGAAAAGCTTGGAAGTGCTTCCTATGCTGAAATTGGTGATATTATTTCCTTCTATTTAACTGTTCAAAATACAGGAAATGTTATAGCAAACAATGTTCAACTTGAGGATGTATTACCAGCAGAAATTGAATTTGTTGTAGGATCAGTTGAGGTTAATTCAAATTCTGAACCAATTGCAAATATAGTAGATGGAATTACTTTAGAAAATATTAATCCAATGGAAATGGTAATAGTTAAGTTTGAAGGTAAGGTTATTTCAATACCTGACTCAGGTGAGGTTGTGAATATTGGATATATTAAATACAATTATGTAGTAGATCCAACTAAGCCACCAGTACCAGGAGCATCTTCAAGTAATGAGGTTTCTATTAATATTAACAGTACTAATATCCAATTTACTAAAGGAATTGACACTCAATATGCAGCAATAGGTGATATAGTAACCTTTGACTTCCAAATTGCTAACTATGGAAATATAACTGCAAATAATGTTATATTCTTTGATACACTTCCTAAGGAACTTGGATTTATAGAAAATTCAGTAATTGTTAATGGTATACCAGTTCCTGAGGTTGATCCAACACAAGGAATTAATATTGGTACAATTGCTGTTGATGAGGATATTAATATTAAATTTAAGGTTAAGGTTAATGGATTTGGTAAGAGTGATACCTTTACTAATATTGGAGTATTATCATACACGTCAAAGATAAATCCAAATGAAGCTCAAACTAAGAGCACAATTAATAGTAATGTGGTTCAAGTTGTAGTTAGATCCCCTCATGTAACTATTGTTAAGGATTCTAATTACCATACTGCAATAGTTGGAGATAAGATTCACTATACAATTAAGGTTAATAACTCAGGAAATATTGATGTTGAAAATCTATCAATTATTGATATACTAGCTTCTAACCTAAGCTTTGTAAGTGGAAGTGTAACTATAAATGGTAATGCAGCTCCATCTGCAAATCCAAGTAAGGGAATTCTTATAAAGACACTATCACCAGCAGAAACAGATTTAGTTGAGTTTGATGCTATAATTGTAGCTTCTTCTCTAAACACAGCTCAAAACACTTCAACTGCGTATTATAATTACTATGTAAACCCTACTAAGGCACCTAGAGAAGGTAAGGCTACAAGTAATGAAAATATAATTGTTATAGAAAATGTTGATCTAACTGTAACTAAGAGTGCTAACAAGACTGTTGTTGTTTTAGATGATGTTATCACTTACACTGTTGAGGTTGTTAATAATGGTAGTGTTTCTGCATCAAATGTAGAATTCGTAGACTCTCTTCCAAATACAGTAACTATTGTACCAGGAAGCTTTATGATTGATGGTGTAGTAGTAAATGGTGTTGATGTTCAAAATGGAGTAAACATTGGAAATATTCCACCTAAAACTAGTAGAGTGGTTTCATATAGTGTAACTGTTGAAAATGTGGACTGCTCAGGACTTGTAACTAACTATGCATATGTATTATTCAATGTTAATGTTGCACCTGATGCACCAGTTAGAAGAGTTCAAGCAACTCCAAGTAGCTTAAGTATTAGAGCTGCATCACCAAGATTTAAGGAAATGAATATTGATAAGGTTCTATCTATTCCTTGTAAGAAGCCTGATGTTGAGGATATTAATGAGGTACAAGTAACAGCAGAGGTTACTGACTTCTATGTAATTAAAACAATTAAGGGTATTTCAAGTGATGGAAAGAGATTAACAGGATATAAGCTTGTTGTTAATGGATTATTAAATTACTCCGTTGAATATACAGCAGCTGTATGCTCACAATCAGTTCATTCTGCACAATATTGTGAGAAGTTTAGTTCTTATATCATAATTGATGAGGGAGCAATTCCATCACCTCTTGCAAATGTTGTTGCAGATATAGAAGATGTTTCATGGCAATTACTAGATCCAAGAAGTGTATTTGCAAATGTAACTATGAATGTTTTAGTTAAATAATAATAAAAACAATCCAAGATTCTCCTTGGATTGTTTTATTCTTTAGAAAATTATACTTGAGCTTTTATCTAATGTGATAACAAAAAGGTGGAAATTAAATATGATAGATATAGTACAGTGAAATATATGAATTTAAGGTATTGTAATTTGTAGGAATAAACATAAGGTCTATAAAAAGAAAGTAATGGCAAGGTTTTTTTCACTTTTTTATGGAACAATTAACAACTTATTAAGTTTGGTATCATAAATTATATAAGTGTACTATCAATTTAAAAAAGGAGAAGAAAAAAATATGGCAACGTCCTTTTTATTAAGAAAGAGTTTAACCATACCAGGTGGTATAACATTGACTGGTAATACCCTTGGTTTAGGAGATAAGAATTGGCCTTATCAAATAACAAGACCAAATGGATTATTTGGGACTATAAGATATGGATACGGGGCTCATGATATAGGGGCTTTTATTACAACAGATACTTCTCAGACGGTACAGGGATATCCTGCTGGGACAACAAGAAATTGGTCATTAAATAGTTCAGAAGCTATTTTAAGACTTCCAGCTGGGGCAAAGGTTGTATATGCAGAGCTACTATGGGGTGGACAAACTAGAAGTAATGGATTTGATGGATATTCTCCAGAAAATCTAGATGGGGTTATTAATACTCCTGTTAGATTTACTACACCATCCGGGGCAGTATTTAATATTAGTCCAGATCCAGCAACCTATGGGCAAAGTACAATTACGTTAAAGCAAGGAACACAAAATGGATATGTGTGGCCTTATACTGGGGGAGATGATGTATACTACATTAGATCTCAAAATGTAACAAATATAGTAGCTCAATTTGGAGCAGGTAAGTATGGATGTGGAGGAGTTCCTGCTGCAATAAATATGTTTGCACCAGGAGGTCAGAGGTGTTGTGGATGGGATTTAGTTGTTATGTATGAACTTGCAACTAATCCAATTAAGAATTTAACACTTTTTGTTGGAATAGATGCTATAGGTTCTGCCTTTGTTTCTCAAATAACCTACACAACTGGAGGAATAACACAACAAGTTAATCCAACAGATTTTGGAGGACCAAGAGAAATTAATATTTCAGGATTTATAACCCCTTCCTCAGGGCCGGTTACTTCTAGAATTTTAATGTCAGCAATGGCGGGAGATCCATATTTTACATGGTCAGCGGTACCAAACCAAATATTTGGAATTGGAGATAATATGAGCTTTGGTCCAAATTTGGCATCAGCACAGTTATTATCTGGTCCAAACAATCTTATAAATAATTTCTGGGCATCACAAATTAATAATGATGCAGGATTTTTAGACACATCTGGAACAGATGGGGGATTAAATACAAATCCATCTGCAGGGGTTTTAGGAGAGGTAAAGAGACAGGGTTGGGATATTACAAATTTACAATCAAATAATTTAACAAATGGTCAAAATGCTGCATCAGTTGTAATAAATAAAAACAATCCAACAACTAATGGTGACGAGTTAGCTGTACATTTAATTGCACTTGAAATTCCAGTAAATGCACCTAAGCTTGATTCAGTGAAAAGTGTTGATAAACAACTTGCAAATACAGGAGAAACCATAACTTATACAGTTGTTACAACAAATAATGGGACAACTGATGCAACTAATGTTACATTTATTGATACAATTCCATCAGGAACAACATTTGTTCCAGGAACAGTTATTGTAAATGGAACCCCAAATGCGACAGCTATTCCAAATCCACCAGGATTTAGTGTGCCAAATTTACCACCAGGGGCAACAAATACTGTTACATTCCAAGTAAAGGTTGGAACAACAATACCAAGCCCAAATCCAATTCCAAATGCTGCATTCTTTGGCTTCCAATATACACAAGGGCCAGGGCAACCAGTATTTTCAGGTGGATCAGGAACAAATACTGTAAATACATTAATTGATGTAGCTCCAAAACCAGAGCTAACAAGTATTAAACAAGTAAATACAGCATCAACAGTTATTGGTGATAAAGTTGTATATACTGTAACTCTTATTAATACTGGTAATGTTCAATTAAACAATGCAGTTTTTCTTGATACTATGCCAAATGGAACAAGTTTTGTACCAGATAGTTTATCAATTAATAATAATAATAGTCCATTAAATCCACAAACAGGAGTTCCAGTTGGAACTTTAGCAGTTGGAGAGTCAGTAACATTACAATGGCTTGCATCAGTAGATACATTGCCAAGTCCAAATCCATTTATCAATCAAGGAGCTACTGCATATACTTATGCAACAGGAACAAATCCAGTAACACCTGGAGTAACAACAACAAACACAGTAGCAACAGCAGTTCAACAGGCACTACCAAATGTACAAATAGTTAAACAGGTAAATAAAACTCAGGCAGCTGTTGGTGAAACAGTTATATACACAGTTACATTTACTAATAAGGGAAATATAACTCTAAATAATTTAATATTCCAAGACACTCTATCTAATGGGTTACAATTTGTAGCACAAAGTGTAGTTGTATCTGGAGTAAATCAAACAACTGCAAACCCAGAAGTTGGATTTATAGCAATAGATACACTTCCTGTTGGTCAAAGTGTTACTATTCAATTTTCTGCACTAATTGTCACATTACCAACACCAAATCCAATACCAAATATAGCTGATGTTTCTTATAATTTTAGACCATTCCCAGGGGCAACGCCTGTAACAGGTGCAGTTACTAGTAATGAAGTTAATACCTCTGTTTTTGAAGGGCAAAACCCAGTTTTAAATCTTGAGAAGCAAGTTAGTATTACAGAAGGATCAATTGGAGATACAATAACCTATACAATAGGGATAACCAATGAGGGGAATGTTGATTTATTTAATGTAAAAGTTACTGATGCAATACCAAATGGAACAAGTTTTATTCCAGGAAGTATGCAATTAAACTTCACTCCAGTTAGTGGTAGTCCAGTAACAGGGGTTACTATTCCGATTTTACCTGTAAATGGAGTTGCATTCTTAACCTTCCAAGTTAAGGTTAATCAATTACCAATACCAAATCCTATTCCAAATAAGGCAAATGCTGATTATGAGTCTTTAGATATTAATGGAAACACAATACCAAGTACTACAATATCTAATACAGTTACTACACTTATCAAACCACCAGTTCCAAGTAGCACAATTTTAAAAGAAGTTGATAAGAGTATTGCAGCTGTTGGCGAGACTGTTACCTATACAGTAAGAATGGTAAATACAGGGGCTATTCCATTAAATAATATATTCTTAGTTGATACCTTACCTAATGGATTACAATTTGTTCCACAATCAGTTACAATTGATGGTATAAATGATCCGGCAGCTAGTGTACCACCAGGTTTTTCAATAGGAAATTTATCTCAGGGACAAGGAAGAGTTGTACAATTCCAAGCAGTAATAACAACAATACCAAATCCAAATCCAATGCAAAATAATATTAATGCAATATATCAATATACAACAAATCAAACAAATCCAAATGGTAATACTGGAAGTATTGTATCTAATACGGTACCAACACAAGTAATTATAGCATCACTTAATGTTAGTAAGTTAGTTGATAAGCCAATAGCTAATATAGGGGAAACATTAACTTATACTTTAATCGTTAATAATCCTAATATTATTCCTTTAACAAATATTGTTGTAATTGATACAATTCCAGTTGGAACAACTTTTATACCAAATTCAGCTGTTGTAAATGGAAATCCAACAAGTGCTAATCCACAAAACGGAATAAATATTGGAACATTAAACCCAAATGCAAATGGAACAATAACTTTCCAAGTAACAGTAGTGTCAGTACCAGCTAATGGACAAATATTAAATACCCATTTTACTACAGCAAACTATCGACCAAGTCCAACAAGTCCATTATCTTCTGTAACAGCTACATCAAATCAAGTTGTAACAACAGTACCACAACAAGGTATAGGAAGCACAACTATTGTTAAAGCTGTTGATAAAACATCTGCAACAGTTGGAGATGTTATAACCTATACATCAACTATTACAAACAATGGAACACTTCCATTAACAAATGTAATATTTACAGATGGATTAGAGGCATCAAACATTAGCTTTAATGCAGGGTCAGTAACAGTAAATGGAGCATCACAACCATCAGCAAACCCACAAAGTGGAGTAACAATTGGAAACCTTGCAGTAGGTCAAAGTGCCACAGTTACATTTACAGTAACAATAAATGGGGTGCCAGTACCAAACCCAATACCAAATACTTCAAGTGATAGTTATAACTACACACCAGTTGGAGGAACACAACAAAGTGGTACAAACACTTCAAATCAAGTTAACACAAGTGTAACAACACCACAAGGAACAGGTAGTACAAGTATTGTAAAACAAGTTGATAAAACATCTGCAACAGTAGGGGATGTTATAACCTATACATCAACAATAACAAATACAGGAAGTCTACCATTAACAAATGTTGTATTTACAGATGGATTAGAAGCATCAAATGTAAGCTTTAATGCAGGTTCTGTTACAGTAAATGGAGCATCACAACCATCAGCAAATCCAGCTACAGGAGTGCCAATTGGAAGTCTTGCAGTAGGACAAACAGCTACAGTAGTATTTAAGGTAACAATAAATGGGGTGCCAGTACCAAACCCAATTCCAAATACTTCAAGTGATAGTTATAACTACACACCAGTTGGAGGAACACAACAAAGTGGTACAAACACTTCAAATCAAGTAAATACAACAGTAACAACACCTCAAGGAACAGGTAGTACAAGTATAGTTAAACAAGTAGACAAAACACAAGCTACAGTAGGAGATGTATTAACTTATACTTCAACAATAACAAATACAGGAAGCTTACCATTAACAAATGTAATTTTTACAGATCCTATAACAGCATCAAATGTAAGCTTTAATTCAGGGTCAGTAACAGTAAATGGAGCATCACAACCAGCTGCAAATCCTCAAACAGGAGTAAATGTTGGAAGTTTAGCAGTTGGAGCATCAGCAACGGTAGTATTTAATGTAACAGTAAATGGAGTGCCAGTACCAAACCCAATACCAAACACCTCAAGTGACACTTATAATTACACACCAGTTGGAGGAACACAACAAACAGGCACAAATAATTCAAATACAGTAAATACAACAGTAACAACACCATCAGGAACAGGTAGTACAAGTGTAGTAAAATCTGTTGATAAGACAACAGCACAAATAGGAGATACCTTAACCTATACTTCTGTAATAACAAATACAGGAAGTCTTCCATTAACAAATGTAGTATTTACAGATGGATTAGAAGCAAGTAATGTTAGCTTTGTACCAGGATCATTAACAATAAATGGAGCTCCTAGTGCAGGAAGTCCATTAACAGGGGTAGCCCTACCAAATCTTCCAGTAGGAGGAACAGCTACAGTAGTATTTAGGGTAACAGTAAATGGTACACCAGTACCAAACCCAATACCAAATACTTCAACTGATAGCTATACCTATACACCAAATGGAGGAACTCCAACAAATGGAACAAATACCTCTAACCAAGTAAACACTTTAGTTTCAATTCCAGGTGGAATAGGAAGTACAAGTGTAGTTAAGTCAGTTGATAAAACAACAGCACAGGTTGGAGATACCCTAACCTATACTTCTGTAATTACAAATACAGGTAATCTTCCATTAACAAACTTAATTTTTACAGATACACTACAATCAACAAATACAAGCTTTGTAAGTGGTTCTGTAACAGTAAATGGAACATCAAATGCAGGAAATCCAGCCTTTGGTATTCCAATAGGAGCATTGCCAGTTGGAGGAAGTGTTATTGTTGTTTATAGGGTATTGGTAAATGGAATACCAGTACCAAACCCAATACCAAATACCTCAGCAGATAGTTACACCTATACACCAAATGGAGGTAGTCCAACAAATGGAGGAAATACCTCAAATCAAGTAAACACTCAAGTAACAGGACAAAGTCAAACAGGAAGCTCAACAGTTACAAAGACAGTAGATAAGGCAAATGCCAATGTTGGCGATACCTTAAACTATACAATTACAGTAACAAATACAGGAAGTCTTCCACTTGATAATGTTGTGGTAACAGACCCAATACCAAGTTCTAATGTAAGCTTTGTACCAGGTTCTGTAACAGTTAATGGTGTATCAAACTCAGGAGACCCTCAAACAGGAATTAACGTTGGAAATATTCCAGTTGGAGGAAATGTTGTTATTGTTTATAGAGTAACTGTAAATGGAGTACCAGTACCAAATCCAATACAAAACGTTGCTGTGGATAAGTACACATATACTCCACCAGGAGGAAGTCCAACTCCAGGAACAGACACATCAAATCCAGCAGTTACAACAGTAAATAATCCATCACCAGGTGGAACTGCAGCAAGTTCAATAATTAAGAGTGTAGATAAGACCAAGGCAAATATTGGAGATGTATTAACCTATACATCAACCATAACAAATACAGGTAATTTACCACTTTCAAATGTTGTTTTCACAGACCCTATTGTTTCTTCAAGTGTAAGCTTTGTACCAGGCTCTGTAACAGTAAATGGAGTATCAAATGCAGGAAATCCAGCTAATGGAATTAACGTTGGAAATATTCCAGTTGGAGGAACTGTAACAGTTGTATTTAGGGTAACAGTAAATGGAATACCAGTACCAAACCCAATACCAAATACTTCTGGAAACACCTACACTTATACACCAAATGGAGGAAGTCCAACAAATGGTGGAAACTACTCAAATACTGTAAATACCCTAGTATCAATTCCAGGAGGAACAGGGTCATCAACAATTATTAAGTCAGTTGATAAAACAACAGCACAGGTTGGAGATACCTTAACCTATACTTCTGTAATAACAAATACAGGTAATGTACCGTTAAGCAATCTTGTATTTACAGACCAAAATCAATCAAGTAACGTAACCTTTGTACCAGGCTCAGTAACAGTAAATGGAGTATCAAATGCAGGAAATCCAGCATCAGGAGTGGCAGTTGGAAGCCTAGCAGTTGGTGCATCAGCAACAGTAGTGTACAGAGTAACAATAAATGCTATACCAAGCCCAAATCCAATACCAAATATTTCTACAGATAGCTATACCTTTACACCAAGTGGAGGAACACCACAAGTAGGTGGAAATATTTCAAATCAAGTAAATACTTCAGTTACAACACCAGGACCAACACAACAAGGAAGCTCATCAATAGTTAAAACCGTTGATAAGCAAACTGCAAATGTTGGAGATACCTTAACCTATACAGCAACAGTTACAAATACAGGACAATTAGATTTAAATAACGTTATATTTAAAGATGCAATAACATCATCTAACGTTAGCTTTGTGCCAGGTTCTGTAACAGTAAATGGAGCTTCAAATTCAGGAAACCCTCAAACGGGAATTAATATTGGAAACATTCCAGTTGGAGGAAATATAATTGTAACCTTTAAGGTTAAAGTAGATGCACTACCAGTGCCAAACCCAATACAAAACTTTGCAACAGATGAATACACTTATACCCCACCAGGAGGAAGTCCAACACCAGGAACAAACACCTCAAATCCTGCAATTACAACAGTAACAAATCCAGGAACAGGTGGAACAGGAGCTTTAAGTGCAATAAAACAAGCTGATAAGCAAACTGCAAATATTGGGGATACAATAACCTATACAGCAACAGTTACAAATACAGGAACCTTAACTGCTACAAATGTTGTTTATACAGACCCATTACCAGCATCAAATGTAAGCTATGTACCAGGTTCTGTAACAGTAAATGGAGTAGCAAATGCAGGTAACCCAGCCTCAGGAATTTCAATTGGAACCTTGCCACCAGGTGGAACAGCTACAGTAGTGTTTAAGCTAACAGTAAATGGAACTCCAGTGCCAAATCCAATTAAGAATATAGGTAATGTAACCTTCACCTATACACCAAATGGAGGAACTCCACAACCAGGAACAACTCCAACAAACCCAACAAACACATTAGTACCAGGAAGCGGAAACTCAGGAACAGCAACCTCAAATATTACTAAGTCAGTTGATAAAACATCAGCTCAGGTAGGAGATACCTTAACCTATACTTCAGTAATAACAAACACAGGTAATTTACCTTTAACAAATGTAATATTCAATGATACGGTAGAGGCAACAAATGTAAGCTTTATACCAGGTTCTGTAACAGTTAATGGAGCTTCAAATTCTGGAAATCCAGCAACAGGTATAAATGTAGGGAATATTCCAGTAGGTGGAAGTGTAACAGTGGTTTATAGAGTTACAATAAATGGAATTCCAGTACCAAACCCAATACCAAATACCTCAAGTAACACTTACACTTATACACCAAATGGAGGAAGTCCAACTAATGGAGGAAATACCTCAAACCAAGTAAATACTTCAGTTCAAAACCAAAGTGGTCAAGGGCAAACAACAATCTTAAAGAATGTTGATAAAACAACTGCAAGTGTAGGAGATACCTTAACCTATACATCCTTTGTTACAAATACAGGTAGCCTACCACTAACTAATGTAGTATTTACAGACCCAATTATAGCAACAAATGTAAGCTTTGTTCCAGGCTCTGTAACAGTAAATGGAGTACCAAATGGAGGAAACCCACAAAGTGGAGTTACTATTGGAAACCTTGCTGTTGGTGCAATTTCAATTATAACCTTTAAGGTTACAATAAACGGAAATCCAACACCAAATCCAATACCAAATACAAGTAGCACAAGCTACACTTACACTCCAGTTGGAGGAAGTCCAACAAATGGTAGTAACAACTCAAATACTGTAAACACTAACGTAAACCAAGTTTCAGGGCAACCAATAACACAGGTTACAAAACAAGTAAGTAAAACAGTGGCAGGAGCAGGAGAAACCCTAACCTATACACTAACTGCCACAAACACAGGGGCAGTTGCTGCAAATAATGTGGTTATAACAGATAATCCACCAGTTGATACAACCTTTGTTCCAAACTCTGTATCAGTTAATGGAGTTAGTCAACCAGGGGCAAATCCATCAAGTGGAGTAAATGTTGGAACCTTAAATCCAGGGCAAACAGTAGTGTTAACCTATAACGTTACGCTACCATCAGATAGATTACCAAATCCAAACCCAGTACCAAACACAGGTAATTTAAACTACAACTATATCCCATCACAAGGAGGAACTCCAGTACCTGTAAACTTAACATCAAACCAAGTAACAACACAGGTAAACGCAGCTATAATTCCTCCAGGCACAAACACAGCAAATCCAGGAATTACAAAGAGTGTAGACAAGACAGTAGCACAAATTGGAGATGTATTAACTTATACAGTTAATGTAACAAATAAGGGTAATATAACAACTCAATCAACAACAATTAGAGATTTAGTTCCATCAGGAACAGTATTTGTACCAGGTTCAGTTACAGTAAATGGAGCTTCAAGACCAGCGGATAATCCAGGGTCTGGAATTGATATTGGACCTTTAGCACCAGGAGCTACAACAGTTGTTCAATTTAGAGTAACTATAATATCTGCAACAAGTAATAATTTAATTTCTAACGTAGCCAACGTTGATTACACCTATATTCCTGATCCAAATAATCCAGTTCCATCAACAGGAACAAGTCCATCTAACCAAGTTGACACAACCCTTGGAAACCCACCAATTAATCCTCAAACTGGAGTGGTTAAGAAGAGTGATAAGGGATATGTTCAAGTTGGAGATGTTATCACTTATACAGTTGATGTAACAAATTCAGGAACAACAAGTGCATTAAATGCAATATTTGTTGATACTCCTCCAAGTGGAACAACCTTTGTTGCAAACTCTGTTACAGTAAATGGAGTAAGTAGACCAGGAGCAAATCCAGCAACAGGCTTTAGCCTTGGAACAATTGCACCAGGACAAACTCTAGTTGTTAGCTATCAATTAAAGGTAACTTCAATGCCAAATCCAAATCCACTTGTAAATAAGGCAACAGTGAATTATAGCTACCAACCAGACCCAACTAAGCCTCCAGTAACAACAACAGTAACCTCACCACCTGTAACTGTTCAGGTAAATGAGGCAGTTATATCACCAACAGATGGAGGGCTTTCAAAGAGCGTTGACAAGGGATATGCACAGGTTGGAGATGTATTAACCTATACAGTAACTATGAGAAATACAGGTAATACAATTGCAAATAATGTTGTATTAACAGATGCAATACCAAGTGGAACAAGCTTTGTTAATGGTTCAGTAACAATTAATGGAGTGGCATCTGCAACATCTAACCCAGCAATTGGAATACCAGTTGGATCAATAAATCCAAATTCTTCAACAGTAGTAACCTTTAAGGTAACTGTAATAACTATTCCAAATCCAAACCCAATACCAAATAAGGGTAATGTAACTTATAACTTCACAGTGGACCCTAATAATCCAAATGGTGGAAGTGGAAATAACAATACCAATATTGTTACAACAACAGTAAGCCAAGGATTTATAAATCCAAACACAGGAATAGTTAAAAGTTCAAATAAACCATATGCAAGTGTTGGAGATGTAGTAACCTATACAGTTAACATTACAAATAGTGGTAACACAGCAGTTAATAATGTAATCTTTAGAGATACAATTGCTCAAGGAACAACCTTTATTACAAATTCATTTACAGTAAATGGTGGAATAATCCCAGGAGCTAATCCAAATCAAGGAGTTAACATTGGTTCTATTAATCCAGGGCAAACAGCTGTAGTTAAGTTTAATGTTACTATTGATACAGTTCCAAATCCTAATCCAATAATCAATATTGCTAATGTAAATTACCAATATGTAGTTAATCCAAATACAGGTGAAACTGGAACAGGTGGAGGAGGATCAAACCCAACTCCGGTAACAGTTGTTAATGCAAATATAGATCCAAATAATGGAGTTGTTAAGAGTGTTGATAAAGCATATTCAACAATAGGAGATACACTAACTTATACAATTAGGGTTACTAATAGTGGAAACGCTCCTGCTGAGAATGTTGTGTTCTATGACACAATTCCAAAGGGAACAACCTTTATTCCAAACTCTGTTATTGTTGATGGAGCTACAAGATTGAATCAAACTCCAGGAAGTGGAGTAAGCCTTGGAACAATAGCACCAAATCAAACAGTAATTGTTTCATTTAAGGTTAATGTTGTTTCAGCACCATCAGGAAATTTAATTTCTAATGCAGGTAGTGTTCAGTATAGCTATGTAGTTAATCCGTCCACAGGGCAAACAGTTACTACAACCTCACCATCTAATGTTGTAACAACTCAATTAAATAATGTAATAATTGATCCAAATAATAATGGATTTGTTAAAACAGCAGATAAAGAATATGTAAAGATAGGGGATGTTGTAACTTATACAGTATTAGTAAATAATACTGGTAATACTCCAGCTATAAATGTTGTTGTTCAAGATACAGTGCCAGTTGGTGCAACCTTTGTAGATAACTCCGTAACAATTAATGGAACCCCAGTAACAGGAGTTAATCCTAATGTAGGAATACCAGTTGGAACTATTAATCCAAATACTCAAACAACAATTAAGTTTAAAGTAGTAGTTACAAGTGTTCCAAATCCTAATAAGTTAGTTAATACAGCAACTATTAACTATAACTTTACAGTGGACCCAAATAATCCAGGTGGTGGAAGCGGAGGAGGTGTAACTAAGCCAGTGGTTGTAACAGTAAATACAGCAAATATTAGTAACAATGATGGAGGCTTAGTTAAGAGTGTAGACAAAGCTTATGCCTCAGTTGGAGATTTAATAACCTATACAATTTCATTAAAGAATACAGGAAATGTGGCAGCACAAAATGTAGTTCTTTTAGATACTTTAGCTCAAGGAACTCAATTAGTACAAGGTTCTGTTCAAGTAAATGGTCAAACAATTACAGGAGTAGATCCAAACCTAGGATTACAACTTGGAACAATTCAACCAAATGGTAGTGTAATAATTGTTTATAAGGTTAAGGTAATAGATATTCCAAATCCAAATCCAATACCAAATAAGGCACAGGTTAATTATAGCTTTATAAGTGATCCAACAAACCCAGTACCACAAAATGTTACAAATACAAGTAATCAAGTAGTTACAGCAGTTAATTCACCAAATATTACACCAAATAATAATAGTGCTATTAAAACTGTTGATAAGGCTTATGCAAAGGTAGGAGATACAATAACCTATACAATTACTGTAACAAATAAGGGAAATGTAGCAGCTACTAATGTTGTTGTAACTGACTCTGTTCCTTCAGGAACTAAGTATGTTGATAACTCAGTAACAGTAAATGGTACAACTCAAGTTGGTGCAAATCCAACTATAGGTGTTGCAATACCAGATATATTACCAGGAAATACTACAGTAATAACCTACCAAGCAATAGTAACACAAGTTCCAGCTCAAAACCCAATTTTAAATACTGCAAATGTTAACTATACATTTACTCAAGACCCTAATAAACCAAATGGGGCTACAGGAAATGTAACAACTAACCAAACTCAAACTCAAGTTAACTCTGCAAATATTTCACCAAATAATGGAGGTCTTGTTAAATCAGTAGATAAGCAGTATGCAGATGTGGGAGATGTTATAACCTACACAATTACAGCTAAGAATACTGGAAATGTAAGTGCAAATAATGTTATTCTTACTGATAAGATTCCAAATGGAACAACCTATGTTCAAGGGTCACTTAGAGTTAATGGAATAGAGCAATCAGACAATCCAGAAAAGGGAATTCAAGTAGGAACTATTGCACCAGGCTCAACAGCTATAATTTCCTTTAAGGTACAAGTAACAACCCTTGTTAATCCTAATGTTGTTAATAATGATGCAACAATTAGCTACAACTTTACAACTAACCCACAAAATCCAAATGGTGAGTCTGCAACTAATACAAGTAACAATGTACAAACAGTTATAAATAGTGCAGTAATATCACCAACAAATGGTAGTCTAATTAAGAGTGTAGACAAGGAATATGCAAGTATTGGAGATGTATTAACCTATACAGTAACCTTAATGAATACTGGAAATGTTGCAGCTGAAAATGTTGTAATGATTGATACAATTCCAGGTGGAACTAGCTTTGTAAATGGTTCTGTAACAGTTAATGGAGTATCTCAAGCTTCAAGTAATCCACAAAATGGAGTGCCAATTGGATTAATACCTGTAAATGGTAAGGTTACTGTTCAATTTAAGGTGAATGTAACAACAATACCAATGGTTAACCCAATACCAAACTCAGCCCTTGTAAATTACAAGTATTTAGTTAATCCATCAAGTGGAGCTTACAAGCAAAATAGCTCATTAAGTAATATAGTTTACACTAAGGTTAACACAGCAGATTTAACTCCAGGTTCAGGAGGATCAATTAAGAGTGTTGATAAGCCTTATGCAGATTTAGGTGAGGTAGTAACCTATACAATTACCCTAACTAATAAGGGAAATGTTCCAGCTATTAATGTTTTAGTTAAGGATACAATACCAGTAAATACAACATTTATTGAGAACTCTGTAACAATAAATGGAGTAGTTCAAATTGGTGCTAATCCACAAAATGGAATATCCTTAGCACAGGTAGCACCAGGAGAAACTAAGGTAATTTCCTTTAAGGCTAGAGTAGATAGTATTCCAAATCCAAATATTATTACTAATATTGCAAATGTTTCCTACAGTTATATTGTAGACCCAGTTAACCAAACTCAAATTGATAACAATATAAACACAAATCCTGCAAATACAACAATTAACAGTGGTCAAATAAATCCTAATAATGGAGGCTTCCAAAAGACAGCAGATAAGCAATATGCAAGTCTTGGAGATACAATTAACTATACAATTAGGGTTGTTAATACAGGAAATGTACCTGTAAATAATGTAATTGTTCAGGATACAGTACCAAATGGAACAAGCTTTGTTAATAATAGTATTCTTGTAAATGGAGTTAGACGTGCTGGAGATAATTTAACTAGTGGTATTAATTTAGGAACCTTAGCTCCAGGTCAACAGGATATAATTACCTTTAGTGTTGTTGTTACAAGCATACCAAAGGTTAATCCAATACCAAACTCAGCTGTTGTAAATTACACCTATACAGTAGATCCAAACAAACCAAATGGAGCAAGTGGAAATGGAAATACTAACACTGTATTAACTCAAATTAATTATGCTGATATTTCCCCACAAACAGGAGGAATAGTTAAGTCAGTAGATAAGCCTTATGCAGATATAGGAAGTGAGGTAACTTATACAGTTACCCTAAAGAATAGTGGTAATGTAGATGCAAACAATATTGTTCTTTATGATACTATTCCACAAGGAACAACCTTTGTTCCAAACTCTGTATTTGTTAATAGTTCTAATGTTGTTGGAGCTAATCCTCAAACTGGAATAAATGTTGGAATTCTTGAACCAAATAGGATTACAGTAGTAACCTTTAAGGTTAAAGTAACATCAATTCCTAATGGAAATAAGATACCAAACCAAGCTATTGTTGATTTCACTTATACTAAAGACCCTAACTTCCCAAATGGTGTATTTGTTGAAAATGGAAGTAATATAGTACAAACAACAGTAAGCACAGGTATTGTTACACCAGGTACAATTCCAACAGGACCAGATGGAAAACCAATAGTTGGACCAGACGGAAAACCACTACCACCAACAGGAGGATTTACTAAAACATCTGATAAGAGCTATGCACAAGTTGGAGAAACAATTAGCTATACAATGTTAATCCAAAATACTGGTAATGTGGCTATAACAAATGTAAAAGTTATAGATACACTTCCAAATGCATTACAGTTTGTTTCAGGTTCTCTTGCAGTTGATGGAGTTACAAATAGTACAGCTGATATATCTAAGGGATTTGTAATACCAAGTATTGGGGCAAATCAATATAAGACTATAACCTTTAAGGCTAAGGTGGTTTCAATTCCAGATTCTAACCCAATTAAGAATCAAGGATATTTAAGTTATCAATATATTGTTGACCCTAGTAAGCCACCAGTTAATGGTAGTTCATCAAGTAATGAAAATAATGTAACAGTAAATTCAGCAATTATTAGTCCAACTGATGGTGGATTTGTTAAGAGTGTAGACAGGACCTATGCAGAGCTTGGAGATACGCTAACTTATACAATTGTTGTTAAGAATACTGGTAATGTTAAGGCTAATAATGTAATTGTTCGTGATACAGTTCCAACAGGAACAACCTTTGTTCCAGGTTCTGTTATAGTAAATGGAAATCCAGACCAAACTCTAAACCCACAAACTGGTATAGGAATTTTAGTTCTTAATCCAGGTGCAACAGCTGTAATCACATACCAAGTTAAGGTTGTAAGCTTAAATTATGACTTTAAGGTTAGAAATACAGCAAATGTAAGCTATGACTTTGTATTAGATCCAAATAAGCCACAGGTTAATCAAACATCTACTTCTAACACTGTAATAACTAATCAAAATTCAGTAGATTTTAGTGGAACTAATTTCACTAAGAGTGTTGATAATCAATATGCTAGTCTTGGGGACAATGTAGAGTATACCTTCACTATTAGAAATGGTGGAAATATAATGGCAACTAATGTGGTATTTAGAGATACTATTCCAGATGTAATGCAATTTGTTGCAGGTTCTGTTTATGCTAATGGTATAAACTTACCTAATGCTAACCCTCAAATTGGTGTATCCCTTGGAACAGTTGGAGTTAACGAAACTATAACACTATCATTTAAGACTAAGGTTATATCAATTCCTGCAAATAAGGATGTTGTAAATGTTGGTAAGTTAACTTTTGCAAGTCAAGTTAACCCTAACGAGAACCCTGTAGTTACAACTGTACCATCTAATAAAGAGGATGTTTATATTGTGGACCCAGCTATTAAGTTCACAAAGGTTGCAAATACAAACACTGCTGTTGTTGGGGATACTGTTATTTACACTCTAACAATTGCTGATACTGGTAATGTGGATGTACAAAATGTAAGGGTTGTTGATGATTTATCTCCAAGTTTAGAATTTATACCAGGCTCTGTTACTATTGGTGGTAAACCATCTCCAAATGATAATATTGTATCTGGATTAGTTATAGATACTATTAAGGCAGGTAAGGCTGTTACTGTAACCTTTAAGGCAAAGGTAATTGATTATCCAGAGACTTCAACTATTGTTAATATTGCTAACATTAATTATAGCTATATTACTAATCCAAATGAGGGACCAAGAGGTAATACACTAGATAGTAATCCAGTTGTGTTAAACACTGAAAATGCTCAAATTAATGTAACAAAGACTGCAAATACTGCATTTGCTAAGATGGATGATATAATCACTTACACTGTTGTATTTGAGAATGTTGGAACTCTTGAAGGAAAGAATTTAATATTCTTTGATACAATTTCTAAGGGAGTTAGCTTCATTCCAGGTTCATTTAGTATTAATGGTAAGAAGGTTAATTCAGTTGATATTTCTAGAGGAGTTACTATTGGTTCATTAAAACCAGGTGAGAAGGCTGTTGTTAAGTATAGTGTAATTGTAACTGGTGTAAATCCATGTAGAAAGATAACTAATGCTGCTTATGGAGTATTTGAATATCAAGTAACACCAAAATCTTCATTGGTTCAAAAGACTACTGATACAGCAAGTTTAACAATTATATCTCAATCACCTAACTTTAAACAAATGAACATTGATGGAGTAATTTATCTATGTAATAATATGCCACCAATTGAAGAGGTTAATGAAATTAGTGCTGTAATTGATATTACTAATCACTATGTAATTGATACAATTAGGGGAGTGTCAGCAGCGAATTCTAAGCTTACAGGTCAAAAGCTTGTATTAAATGGATTTATCCATGAAACAATAGAATATACTTCCTGTATGAGCACTCAATCAGTTCACTATACTTGTCAAACTAAGAAATTTAGCACATTTATAGTAATTGAAGAGGGTAACCTAATTGGAGCAGATATTCAAACAGAAGCTCTAATTGAAGATATTTCATTTACTCAATTAAGTGAAAGCTCTGTTTACACTAATATTACCTTTAATATTGATGCTTTAATTAATAGATAGTAAATAGTAGAGAATAGAATAGGTAAGAGAGAAGAGTTTTGGGGATGAAACTCTGGGAGTTTCTTTTGATAGGATTTTTTGGGTTTCATTCTTCACACTTACTACCTATAAGTATAATCTTAAAATAATCGCTAAGGCTTCTTTAGAGCCAGCGATTATTTTTTTCTCTACAAAATTAAAAAATAATACAAATAACAAAAAGAAAAATAATCTTCAAAAAATAATAAAAAAAGAAAAAAATACTTGCAAAAAGAAAAAAACGTTGATATAGTATATATGTAAACGAAAATCATAATAAAAATTAGGAGGAACTTTGATGAAAAACTTTACTGAAAAACTTTCTAACGCAATGATGCCCTTAGTAAATAAGGTAGGAGCGCAAAAGCACCTATGTGCTATACGTGATGGATTTATTGCAGCAATGCCAATAATTATTACAGCATCTGTTTTTGTACTAATAAATAATGTTGTATTAGATCCTAAAAATGGAATATTTAAAAACATAGTTGATCTTGGAAAATATAAAGAAATAGGTAATCAAATTTATAATGGGACCCTAGGAATATTAGCTATTGTATTAGCATTTACCATAGCTTATAAATTAGCTCAATCCTATAATGAGGATGGATTACATCCAGGGATAATTTCGGTAACAGCATTAGTTACTATGTTACCATCGGCAATATCAATAACACCAGTAGGAGGAACAGAGCCAGTACAAATTTCAGGGGTTCTTTCTCAAGTACATACTTCATCAACAGGTCTATTTTTAACAATAATCGCAGCTTTAGTAGGAACAGAAATTTTCTTAAGACTTTCAAAGAATGAAAAGATAAAAATTAGAATGCCAGAAACAGTACCTTATGGGGTTGCTAAGTCATTTAATGTGTTAGTACCATCAATATTAACATTATCAATAATTGGAATATTTGTTTTTATAATAAATATTGTATCAAACTCAAGTATACCAGATCTAGTTACAAAAATAATACAAGCACCAGTACAAGGGATTGTTGAAGGTGCAGGAGGAATGTTATTTATAACATTTTTACAAAATTTATTATGGGCATTCGGATTACATGGATCAAGCATTTTAGGTCCTTTAGTAAGCCCAGCATTATTATCATCAATGCAACAAAATATGGATGCATATCAAGCGGGAGCAGCTATTCCAAACATAGTTACAGAATCATTTATAAATGTTTATAGTGTTATGGGTGGAGGGGGATGTACAATTGGATTAATAATTGCTATATTCCTAGTATCTAAGAGAGCTGATTATAAGCAAATAGCAAAATTGTCATCATTACCTGGAGCGTTTAATATTAACGAACCAATTATGTTTGGGCTACCAGTGGTTTTAAACCCAATATTAGCTATTCCAGTAGTTTTAGTTCCAGCAATAAATCTATCACTTGCTTATTTTGCAACTTCTGTAGGATTTATTGATAAGACTGTTGCACTTGTTCCTTGGACAACTCCTCCAGTATTATCAGCATTTTTAGCTACAGGTGGAGATTTTAAAGCAGGTATTTTTGCAGCTGGATTAGTAGTACTATCAGTATTAATTTACATACCGTTTGTAATAGCATGTAATAATCAAGATTAATATTATACAAAAATGCTACATCTAATAAATATAATTTTATATAATAAAAATATGTTAGAATAGAATTATATAAATGAGAAGTGAGGTAAATGGATTGGAGAATATTGAAATACTAACTAAAATAAAGACATTGTATGAGTCATTGACTAACAAGGAAAAAAAAGTTGCTGAATTTATATTAACTAATCATAAACAAGCATCTTATATGGGTGTAGCAGATTTTTCAAAGGAATGTGATGTAGCAGAAGCTACAATATTTAGATTTTGTAAAAAACTTGGATACAGTGGATATCACGAGTTTAAGCAATTATTAGTTGAAGAAATTCAAAATATTTCAGATGAGAAGAATGATTATAGTATTAATAAGGCTCATAAAGATATTAATACTATGATAAAGGATACTTTACAATTATCTAGTCACGAAAAGATTAATAGAGTGGCAAAATTAATAATGGAAAGCAATAATATCTATCTGTATGGAGTAGGTTTTTCAGGTTTATCTGCCATAGGTAGTCAAATTAGATTAAGTTCTATGGGATATAAGGCATTTGCAATAACAGAACAATACCTTCAGCTACTATCAGCTAACACTATAAAAAGAGGGGATCTGGCAATAGGATTTAGTATATCTGGTAGAAATAAATCAACAGTTGAAAATCTTACATTAGCAAAGGAAAATGGGGCAAGTATTGTTAGTTTTACTAATTATGATAAGTCACCAATTACTGAAGTAAGTGACATAACATTACTAACAGCAGGTAAAGAACTAGGAGAAGAAGGAAGTACATTAATAACTGAAATGTCACAATTATTTGTTTTAGAACAAATATTTAATAGATTACATGAATTAGATGATGATAGGATAAGTTCTTTAAATAGTAGAATACACTTGTACATAAAATCAGAGTTAAATAATAGTTAGGATAGCTTTCCATTCATATAAGTATTTATTAAATATTAGGAGAAAATATGTTATGGGAAAAAAAATAGAAACAAATGAACAAATAGATATAAAAATAACAGAACTGATTTCTAAAATGACATTAAAAGAAAAAGTTGGGCAGTTAAATCAAAAATTATATGGATGGAATGCTTACAAAAAAACAAAAGATGGTTATATTTTAACGGATGAATTCAAGGAACATGTAAAGTGGGGCGGTGGTATTGGAGCTTTATATGGAATTTTTAGAGCAGATCCATGGTCAGGTGTTAACTTTGATAACGGTATTGAAAAAAAAGATTCAATTAAGATAGTTAATATGATTCAAAAATATGTGAAAGAAAATACAAGGCTTGGAATTCCAGTTTTATTTTCAGAAGAATGCCCACATGGACATCAGGCTTTAGATAGTGAATTATATCCATGTAATATAGGAATAGGATCTACATGGAATACTGATTTAGTTAAAAATATTGGAGATAATATAGCTGTGGAGTTAAGAGCAAAAGGTGCCAATCTTGCTCTGGTTTCCACATTAGATGTATTAAGGGACCCAAGATGGGGAAGGTCAGAGGAGTGTTATGGTGAAGATCCTCATCTATCAGCAGAAATGACTAAATCAATGGTAATTGGCTTACAAGGAGATTGTAAGTATGGAATAATAAGAGATGATAAGGTAGTAGCAGTATTAAAGCATTTATGCGCTCAAGGACAAGCAGAAGGTGGCCATAATTCAGCAGCAGCAAATATAGGTGAGAGAGAACTTAGAGAAATTCACCTTCCCCCCGTTAAAGCTGGGGTTGATGCGGGAGCCTTAGCTGTGATGGCTGCATATAATGAAATAGATGGAATCCCTTGTCATGCAAACAGAAAATTATTAACAGCTACATTAAGGGAAGAATATGGATTTAAAGGGCTAGTAATGGCTGATGGATGTGCATTAGATAGACTTTTATATATGACAAGAGATAAGGAGCTTGCAGCTAAGGTTGGATTGAATGCAGGTGTTGATTTAAGTTTATGGGATGATGTCTATACTAATATTGAATCAGCAGTTAACAATGGTGTTATTAAGGAAGATATTATTGATAAAGCTGTTTATAGAGTTCTATATGTAAAGTTTAAGCTTGGATTATTTAAGGAAGAGAGTACAAGCTTCTTAAAACAAGAGAATAGTGATATTAATAAACAAGCTGCAAGGGAAAGTATAGTTCTATTAAAAAATGAAAATATACTTCCATTATCTTCAAAGATAAAAAATATAGCCGTAATAGGTCCTAATGCTAATAATATTTATAATCAACTAGGAGATTATACATCACCACAGAGAGAGAATAAGGTTGTAACTGTACTAAATGGAATTAGAGCAAAAGCACCTAATGGAGTTATGGTTAAATATGCAAAAGGTTGCAATGTTCGTAATAAGTCAAAGGAAGGCTTTAAGGAAGCTGTTGAGCTTGCAAAGAGTTCAGATGTTGCTATCCTTGTATTAGGTGGATCTAGTGCAAGAAATTTTGGTATGAGATTTGAAAGCAATGGTGCAGTAATTTCTAACTATGAAAAGCAAGAGATGGATTGTGGTGAGAATGTTGATTTAGCTAATCTTGAATTAGGAGGAGTGCAGGTTGACTTAGTAAAAGAAATTATTAAAACTGGAACGAAAGTTGTAGTAATTTTAATTCAAGGAAGACCTCATTCTATAGAGTATATAAAGGAAAATTGTGATGGAATTCTTTGTGGATGGTATCCAGGTCAATTAGGTGGAGAAGCTATAGCAGAGATATTATTTGGAGAGCAGAATCCAAGTGGGAAATTACCAGTCTCTATACCAGTATCCTCTATGCAATTACCTATCTATTATAATGGTAAAGAAAATGGAGCTAAAGTGGATTATTATGATATATTAGGAAAGGCATCATACCCATTTGGATATGGATTGAGTTATAGTGAATATAGATATAGTGATATTAGATTAAGTAGAAATACCATAAGTGTAGATGAATTAAAGAGTAATATTAAGATTAATGTGTCAATTAGAGTTAAGAATGTTGGTAGTATGAATGGAAATGAAGTAATACAGTTATATATTAAGGATATGGAAGCATCTATAACTAGAAGATTTAAAGAATTAAAAGGATTTAAGAAGGAACATTTTAATATTAATGAAGAGAAAATTGTTGAGTTTGAATTAGGGTTTGATGAGTTGGCAATATGGGATATTGACATGAATAACGTAGTTGAGCCTGGTGAAGTTAAAATAATGGTAGGAAAAAACTCAATTGAATATGAAGAAGTAATTCTCAAAATTACACAATAGTGAGGGGACAGTACAATATGATTGGATTTTTGGCTGCGATGTTAACAACATTTTCATTTTTGCCTCAAGCAATAAAGGTTATTAAGACAAAGGATACTTCAGGGATTTCATTAGTAATGTATAGTATGTTTGTTTTAGGTGTTCTACTGTGGGCTATTTATGGTATAGTTAGCAATGACTTACCATTAATTATTGCTAATACAGTTACATTCATTTTTGCAGGGGTAGTTTTATTTTATAAAATTAAATATAAATAGATATTATTTAAGATGGTATACTTTAACAAATACCATCTTATTTTCGCTAATAAAAAATAAATATTAAATTACAAACTATTTTTTAATACTAAAATGTAAAAATAATTACTAAAAATTCTTAATTTGTAAAAAGCTAGAAAAATTAATAAAATAAGTGTAGAAAAAATGTATATATATGGTATAATAACATATAAAGGGAAAAGATATGGGGGAATTATTTATTTATATAGGGTTTATTTTTCATAGTGGGGGAATGAGAGAAATGGAATTTGACAATGTAATAAAGTTTATTGATAATGGGCTAATAAATGACTTAAAAGAAACACCTACAAGTTCTACAATTATTGAGGTTGATGTGGACTACATTGAGGAGGAACAGCAAAATGCCTTAATTATTATGGATGGAGATATTGGACAACTTATAAGCTATGAGTTATTAGATTCTGATTATGATAAATATTCTCTAGCTTATGGAAAACTTATGAATTATATATTTATTTATGGAAGACCAAAGAAAATTAGATTAAAGAATAATTTTATGGGACATATAATAGGGGATTTTTGCAGGTTACTTGGAATTGAAATTATAATTGGAAATAGGTTAATAAACATAGAAGAATTTTTAAATAAATAAATAAACTAGAGGCTGTAGTATTACAGCCTCTAGTTTATTTATTTAATGTATCAACAATATCTAATAGACCTTTATATTTTTCATTAAGTTCGGTATCATTCTTAAACAATTCATCATAGTTATAATCTTGGATTGTATCTTTTATAACCATATACGTTGAAATAAATTCTAATATATATTGTTTATTAATATCGTTTATATCTACAAGGTTTATAGGTAGAAGTTTAACAAAGTCACCTACTACACTAAATTTATTTGTTTCTCCAATCTCTGAAAGAGGATAAATAGTATTTGGTAAGTCATCTAAAATGGATCTATAAGAGTCGTTATCATTATTTAATATTGCAACCCTGAGTTTATCTAATTCTTTAGATGTTTCTATATGGCATTGTTTAATTATATTAGTGTTAGCATGTTTTAAATCTCTAATATTAAAAATATTAGAAGTTAAGATAAAAATGAGAACAATGTTTAAAAGAAAAGATATCATAAAAAATTTTTTCATATTATGCTCCTTTGAATAAAATTATATGTTAATTATAGTATTTGAAAATACAAAAGTAAAGTATTTACTTTTATGGTTTTTTTTATATAATTTAAAAGAAATAAAATTAAAAAAAGGGGAGAAACAATGAAAAGAAAAGTGATATGTTCAGTTTTAACAGTGCTAATAATTGGTGGGATAGTAACTAATGGAACAGCAAAAAAAGCATTTGCATTTGGAGGATATGCTCATTGGGATATAGCTAGAAGAACAATGGATTATCAAGGTGTAACATCAGGAAATACGAGAAGAGAATATCAGAGTGGGGTTCTTATGGCTGATTTAGGTAGATTAAATTGGGATACTTATTATACAGATACTGATAAAGAGGTTTTTTCTAGAAAATTAAAAGATATAGCTGTAAGCTCAAAATTTGGGAATAGAATGAACTTTGGTAAGGGATGGTATGACCATTTTTTACAAGATAAAAATGGTAGTGTTAGCGGTATAATTGGGTCAAGTGGTAGTTACAGGTTACAATGTGGACAAATTGATGAATATCTAAGAGATGATAGGAAGATAGTTACACCTATAAATGGTAAAACATACGCGTATGTTGATTATACTTCTATCCGTGAAACATATAGAGCATTAGATAATTTTGCACCAACAGACTCACAGATAGATACTGAGATTAAAAGAATGTACACAGGATATCATCAAGCCATTGCTGCTAATTTTAGTGGGATGTCTAGTTCACAAATAAACAGAATGGATTCACAGTTTAATACTCTTTCAAGAAACGGATACGGAGTAAGAACATCTAGAGGAATAATAGAAAGCACAAATTATGAGAATATAAACAAAATTAATAATATGGATAACTATGAAGTCTTTGCAAATATTCTTAATAATGATAAGAGTGGCAAATTAAAGGGTAAACTTGATGAGGCACTATTATATACGTCATTAGAAAAAGAAGAAGTTGAGGGAGGAGTATATAAAGTAACCTTTAAGATTGATGATGCCGAAAAGTATAATAAACAAATGGAAGAGCTTACTTCAATGATAAATAAAATGTTATAAAAAAATTATTCTATATGATATTAAATGATTTAAGAGATAAGAATGGGGCTGTAATTTTACAGCCCCATTTTATCATTTAAATTTACTCCAAGCTTCATTGAAATCATTGTATTTAAGTGATTTATTGAACTTGAAAGAGAAGTAATTTGCTTTTCTAGTCTAATTAAAAGATAGGCAGAAACAGCAACAGGAAAACCTACATTACCAATTAGAGATACTAATTCATTAATTTCCATAAGTTTTATCCTCCTTTTTTGAGTCATTAAAAGAGAAGGATTTTATTAAATTTCCCTCAATAACTGAGGTTTCACATATTCCATTAACAACAACATCCTCTTCATATCCTATATCATCCTTTGATATTTTCTTTTTCTTTAATTTCTTAAGCATATATACATAAACCTCCTTTAAATTAATTTAAAATATTTTTAAGCTTAAACAGAGCATTTTTCTTTCTTAAATCAGCCTTATAATAAGTAATATTGTACTTATGTGAAAAACTCTTAACAGTACCACCCTCATAAAAAATCCAATTAATAATTTCACGTTCTTCTTCTGAGAGCATTAAAAGACATCCACTTAGGAAGGATAAATATTCACAGTGGCAGACATCTTCTTCAATATTTAAATCATCCTTTAAAAAATTTTCCAGTTCTAAGGTTAATGTAATGGAAGTAGCTCCCTCAAAATGACCACGTCTATTAACGTTTCTATAAATATTCCTAAGGGTGTTTCTAATAGAGGTAACACAGTAGGAAACAAAATTACATTTAGTTATATCATAGTGTAAAATGGAAATAAGTAAGGATTTATAACATTCACTTACCCTGTCATGAAATTCATAGCCATAAATTCTATAGCTAGATGAAAGATTAAGTATAAATGGAGTAAAGGATTCTATAATCTCCTCCTTAGCACCCATATTGCCAAGTTTTGCAGTTTTAACTAATTGTTCCATATGTTCCAAATTCAATTTAAATCCCCCAAACAAAATAATATTTGTATTCACGACAGACTAAAGTTCAATGAATTTCTAAGGGGAAGGACTTAAACTTCCCCATAGAACAAATAAAATCTACCTTCAAATAATTTGACTTAAAACACTAATTTAAAACCTATCCTCTAACATTTAGAGAAGTAGTTAACTTCTCTGTTAATGAAGCACCATATTTTGTAACTAAGTCCCCATGCTTAGTTGCAAAAATATTCTTTTCTATAATAACATTCATTATTTCAGAAACCTCAGCTTCTGTAATATTTTCCTTAACACCAGTTAGTGTAAAGTTTGATTTTTCACCATTTTGGCATAAGAAAACCATTGTTAAGCTATATTCCATAAGATTTCCTCCTTTCTTATTATAAATTACATTTATTAACAATTCAATTAATATGAAGAGTTAATTTGAAAATTATTCTTGTATTAATCTGTGTGATTCTGATAAAGTTATATCTCTTGTTTCTCCAGCAAAAGCTCCTTTAATTTTGTTTGCAACATCAAAAATATTTTGAGTTGTAGCACCTTCTTTAAGTTGGTTAAAGGTTCTTTTTCTATAAGTTGGTTTTCCAGAGTTGTCCACTCCATGTCTAACATCAAGAACTAATGATGTAGAGACTAAATTTTTAACTACAGCCATATTTTTCACCTCCTTTTTGCCCTCTCAATATATATATATACCTGAGAAAAGGTTTGTTTTGAAAAAAATAACATATTTTAAAAAATTTTATTTTAACTATTATTTTTAACTACTTATCATAAAAAGAAGTGTAAAATTAACGGTTTTTAAAATGAATACGAATATCACAGTATTATTAATAATTATTATTAATAAGCTTCAGGTTAGTAGTGTAAATAATATAAAAATTAGTACGATAAAGTAATTACTTAGCAAAGTAAGAAAAACGAAATAAACTATTAAATTTGGAGGAACAAATGAAAAGCTTAAACAAATCACTAAAGAAAAAAATGATATTTGTAAGTGCATCTACGCTAATTCTATCTATAGGCCTTATTTTAATTTTTTCAGCTTTTGTAATTACAAAAGAAGTTAAGCACGATAATAAGGTTGTATTACATGAAATAGCACAACGTAGTGCAAAGGAAATTGAGGAATATATTAATACAAATAAGGTATTAGTACAAACTATAGCAACCTCATTTACTGTGGATGGAGACAATATAGTAGCAGATACATCAACAATAAATGAGTATATGGAACAGTATAATCTTGAAACCTTTATAGTAGCAAAGCCTGATGGAAGTGCAACTACCAATGCAAATAAAGAATTAGAAGTTTCAGATAGAGAATACTTTAAGAGAGCAATTAAGGGGGAACTTTATGCTAGTAGCCCTATTGTAGATAGAATTTCAGGAGATTTATCTATTGCATATTCAGCTCCAATTAAACAAAATGGAGAAATAAAAGGGGTAGTAGCAATCATTAGAAACGCTGATACTCTTTCAGAAAAAATAAAGAATATTACATTCTTAGATACTGGGAATGCAATATTAATTGATTCAGAAGGAAATACAATAGCTCATAAGGATTTTGAAAAGGTAAAAAATAAAGAGAACTTAATAGAAATGGCTAAAACAGATAAGGATGCTGTATCTGTAGCTAAAATAGTTGAGAAAATGAAAGCTGGTCAAAGTGGAACAGAGGAGTATACAAGACAGGGTTCTAACAGAGTAATGTCTTATGTGTATATTGATAGTCTAGGGTGGAACCTTGGATTATTTGTTGATACTAGTGATTTACATGTTGTTGTTGAGAAGGTAATTACAGCAATTTTAGTTGTTGGATTTATAGAACTTATTATTGTAATAGTTGGAATATCACTATATGTTGATAAGACTTTAGTAAGAAGACTTAAGGTTAATGTTGATGCAATTAAAGAGTTTGCAAAGGGTAACTTTAATCAACATTTACCTGAGAAGGAGTTAAATCGTGAGGATGAAATTGGACAAATTCTTCAAGCTATTAACTCATCTCAACAAAGTTTAAGTGATATGATTATATCTGTTAAGGAGTCTTCAAATGTTCTTAATGGAGAGGCTTCAAATCTTGCAGCAATTTCAGAGGAGTATGTATCAACCTGCGATAATATAATAACTGCAACAAAGGAAAGTGCAGAGGGAACATCAAGTCAAGCAGCACAGATTTCAGATATTGCAATGTCTATGAATACCTTTGAAGATAACTTAAATAGCATGGTAGATACTGTATCAAATATTGATAATATGCTTAAAGATATTACAGAAAAGTCATCAGTTTCAAGTGCTGAAATGATTGAACTTGTAAAAACGGTTCAAGGTGTTGAAGAAAACTTTAAAGGATTCTTATGGTTATTAAGTAAGGTTGAAACAAGAATTAAGGACATAACATCAATAACAGATGTTATACAAAGAATATCAGAACAAACTAATCTTCTTGCATTAAATGCTGCAATAGAGGCAGCAAGGGCTGGAGAGGCTGGTCGTGGTTTCTCAGTAGTTGCTAGTGAAATAAGAGGACTTGCAGAGGAAAGTAAGGAATCAGCAAATGAAATAACTCAAATTGTAAAGGGAATTTTAGAAGAAACTGTTGAAATGGTTGCTGGTAGTGAGGACATTAATAATGATTTAAGTAAGCAAATTATTAAAACTAACAGTGCATCAGAAAGCTTTGATACAATAATAAACTTAGTGTCTGAGGTTGCAAATGAAATGGATAGTTTAAATGGAACTTCTACACAACTTATAGATGAAAAGGGAAGTATAGTAGATAACATCAGTAATTCATCTGCTATTTCTGAGGAGCTTAGTGCTGCTACAGAGGAGATATATGCATCTACTAGTGAACTTGCAGCTTCAAGTACAGAGGT
>JBOFVP010000525.1:0-3042 GCA_051653165.1 Clostridium sp. | reverse complement strand
ATATCCTCTAACTCTTGCCATGTGTACAATGAGCCATATGGAGCATTTTTTATTCTCCAGTACACATGAATTCCTCTACCACTATCAACAATCATAGTTGGCTTTGGTATCTTCCCTGACTCTGCTAACTCAAACAACTTGTATGATACATAAAGCTGATCACCCTCAATTCCATCTACATCTATATATAGAGCTCTAAATTGTCTAATGTTCCTTACTCCACGTTCTGGTTTATATGTAGTATTCGGTGTCAAAAAAATATTAGTATCTCCCTCAACAACTTCTACTACATCTTTCAATGACTTATTTGTTGTATTATATATTTTTACTATTTTATTGCCATTAATTTTTATTATTTGAATATATCCATCTGTTGTTTCATCGTATAAATGTTTACAGTAATTACTCATAAAAAGTCCTTCTCCCTTATTATTTTTACGTATTTTAAAGGTAAAAGGCTCTAATTTCTATTCTTTAAATCATAAACATATTGAAATTGTTGAATAATTGTATTACAATATGCTTATAATTTAAGTAAAAGAATAGACTTCCCCCTTGGGGAAGAGCCTTATGGTAAATAGAGTTTACGCCGGCCAAAGTGTAGAACTCTATTTTTATTTACCCTTTTTTATCTTAACTTAATATTTATCTTGTTTATTAATTATATTTTAGCTTCTTTTGCTAAATTCTACAATATATTTAACGCTTAATTTTTGGCCAGTATTTTAATTTTCTTTTCTTAGTTCATCTGCATTTCACACATTTTTTGTTTGACCTATAAAACCATTTAAACTTATGTACTGAAATGTTTACTTTGTATTTCTCGCAATACTCATTCTTGTTTTATTGAAATCACATTTAAAAGTTATGGAAATATCAGTTTGTTTTTTTCTCTAAATTCTTGATTTTCTATAGTCAAATATTTGCTTTTTGAAATTTCCACCCTCTATTACTTCCCTTATCCTCAACATCTCTAAGCTAGTATTTATGCCATCACCATTGATTTTGCACTTTAAACTTGCGCCAAATTTCAAATTTGCATTTCTCGCAATACCCATTCTTATTTTATTGAAATTACATTTTAAAGGTATGGAAATATCAGTTTATTTTTCTCTCTGAATTCTTACTTTTCTAATACTTGTCTATTTTTTTACTCTTCATTCCCTACTTTTAAACTCTTTACTAGTTCTTCAATCTTTAAAATGTCACTTCTAATAAAATAATCATCATTTAACTTTTTATCGCTATAAATATACCCTTCTTTTTTTTCTGGCCACGCTTTAAAGCCTTCTACTTCTTTTATCTCTACATACCAATAATTATTTCTATTGAAAATGCCTTTGATGCTAATACTTGACGTATCTATTAATAATCCTTTTAATTCTGGATGCTCTTTTATTACTAGCTCCTTTTTATCTTCTATTTGTGAATATAAATACTTTACTATCTTATGATCTACACTAGCATCATACTTTGTTTTCACTCTATAATAAATGTCATCTTTTTTATTATTCATATCAACTTTTATCTGTATATCATCGCCTTTATTTTTGATATTTACTATCTTACTTCTCAATCTGGCAGTAGCTTCTTTCCAATTTTCTATGCTTCTTTTTAATGATTCAATTTCATCTTGCTGCTTGTGAATTATACTCTTCTGATTCTTTATAATTTGTATTAATTTATTATTTTCATTTAAAGATTCCATTTATTTCTCCTTATTTTATATCTGCTATATATTCATTCATTAACTCCATTCTTTCTTTACCATGGCCCAGCCACATTGAAGTCATTTGTAGAGCATCTTTTATACTCTCTCCTTTCTCTCTGCATCTATCATAATAATTTTGTGCAGCCATCTTTCTTATGCTATGTATACCTGTTTTACACTCCTTATATTTACTTTCTGAATTGCATTTTTCTAAACTTCTTCTCAAAAAAACATTAACGCTATCCTCTCTTAAAGGTACTAATCTTTGTCGCTCTCCAATTTCTTGTGTAATGCTTCTACAATACTCTCTATCCTGCTCTCTTTCTATCTTGATTTCTCTATCACGTCCCCCTTTACTATCGATGATTCTTATAATATTATTTTGCAAATCTATATCACGCCCCTGCATTTTTACAACTTCGCTAACTCTTAACCCGAATCTTGCGCTTAACTCTATCCCTATTTTTGCTGTACTCGCTGAATCTTTTATTACTTCTTGTAATTTTGTATAATCTTTCTGACTCATTGCTATATCCCGTATTTTACTGCTATTTTCTTTTGAAATTGGCAGTATGTAACCCTTGCTGTAATTTGCATTGATATTGTATGTTTTATTGACTACTGTTTCTAATTTGCAAAATCTACTTCTGTATTGCTCTAATGTTGCTTTACTGCATATCTTAGCTTTTTCATTGAAGAAACTTTGTATATGCTCTGTTCTTATATCTCTTGCCATTTTTATATCTTTAAAATTTGCTTTTATATGATTTGCAAAATTACAACTAAAGTCAACTAGATTTTTTCTATCTGAATAGCTAAAGATCCTACCATTCCCTTGACCTTCTGTTACTTTTAAAGAATGCTTATCCATCCCCTCTTTAAATTGCTTGTCGATTGAATTTTTGAATTGATACTTCAAGTTTCTTGCCATCTGTCCCTCCTTTTATATCTGCATTAACGAAATAGCAAAGCTAAAGCATTGCTCTCTCGTTAATGCAGACACTATACATATTAAATAAATAAAAAATCATCTCTTTCAGGCTACTCCTTCCAACTTTTCAAGTTGGACAAAATTTAGTTTTACTGCTAACACAAGTTGAAGCTGCTCATTCTTACGAAAAAATAGATGTACATCAAATTACTTATTAACTTAATTTACCCCTTCCTTTTTTTACTTGTAAAATAAAAAAATGCGCAATATCTCTATAGAGATATTACACATTTACATACAAATTTACTTATCATTGCTATTGCAATTATTTAATATATTTAATTTTGCATCTCGCTTTTGCGTCTCGCTTTTTAATGTTTATATTTTATATAATACACTA
>JBOFVP010000524.1:0-2776 GCA_051653165.1 Clostridium sp. | reverse complement strand
AAGGTGTGCGGTATTAGAATATATGACTTAGTAAAAGAAAAAAAATATTTAGGATATGCATTAATTTTAATGGAAGCTTTAAATAGACAAAATGAAATAGTAAATCTTGAAGTATTATCTGCAGGGGAAAGTGTACTAGATAAGTCACCTGCTACAGACCTAGAAATAGCTACTATGCTTGGCTTCAATGGTACAACAAGAAGCTATGAGAAGGTTATGGCATACTTTCAAGAAGTAGGATTAATAAAGAGAGAAGTGGTTAAGGATAGTTGCAATAATGACATGGCTATATACTACTTTAATCCACTATATATGTGTGCTACTACTAGATTACACCCTTCATTATTCTTAATGTTCCATGACAGCTTCTTAATACTTAGAGATAGTGAAAATAAAGAGTTTAAGCATAGGTATGAGCAAATGTTGCAGTACGCACTAGCATGGGCATTTAACTTTAACAAAGAATATAAATTAATAGAAGCTAATAAAGAGAATATGAGCAAAGAAGAATATGAAACGAAAATGGATGGTGTAGCAGAAAAGGTTGTTGAGACATATGAATTAATACTAGATATAGTAATGACTGATACAGAAAGTTATGAAGATGTAAAGAAAAAGGCAAGACAAATTGAATTTAACAGAAATGCACCTAAGATAGATATATTAGAACAACTAGAAGTATCAGATAAAGAGATGTTGATATTAGAAGAACTTAAGATAAATAAAAACAAAAAAACTGCAATATAAATTACAGCTTTGTAAATGGTATTTAATTAAACTCGCAACTTAATTATACCATCTACAACGCAAAAAATAAAGATTAAAACATAAAAAAGGGGTAGATGACAATGAAAAAAATAAAGAAATATTAAAAAACTTGGAAATAAAAATGGATACAGTTAAAAAGGAGACTATGTTCTTTATAGATATGTATACTACAGCACCAAATATAGAAATGAAAGAAAGAGCCTTAAGTGAAATAGAAAGTAGAAGAAAAGAGCTTGAAGAATTAGGGGCAATTTTAGAAGCAATAGTGGAAGAAACTAATCTAGTTGAGACAGTATTTTTAACTGTAGAAGATTTGAAAGATGCTAAAGTAGATATTGAATTTGTAGAATCAAGACTTATAACAATAAATGAATCAGAAACCGTAGAAGAATTAGAACCAGTAGTTGAAGAAACAATTATATTAAATGACCAAGAGAAAGAATTCTGGAGATTAGTTGAAGAAGAAGAAAAGAAAGTAGCTAATAAGCCAAAGTTAGATGTGGCATATGAAATATTTGGCTGTGATATATCATCTATTCCTAATTCGAAAGCAAAAGAAATTGGAGAAGATGAATATGTGGATCTAGAAACATTAACTTATCAAGATGAAGAAATTTGGAAGACAATTAAGGGTACAAAATATCAGGTATCAACATTGGGGCGTGTGAGAAGCTCTAGCACATATGAGATTATTAAACCATTTAAAACAAATAATATAATGGCTGTTAAAATAGATAATTCATGCTTACCAGTTGCAGGTCTAATTTTTAGCTTATTTAATAAAGAGGTAGCTAGAGATATTCAACATATAGATAATGATATTACTAATAATCACATATTAAACTTAAGAAAACATGAAGCATTAGTAGCTTAAATGAAGGAGAATAAAATGAAAAAAGATACATTAAAAAAGATAAATGAATTTAGGGAAACTATGCTAAAAAAGGGATATGCACGATTTACAGAAGAAGCATTGAATGAATACTACATGATAAACGGTAGTTACGATAACATAACTGAATTGCAAATATTAAACACATGTATAGCACTAGCTAAAACAAATGAAGAAGGAGAATTTTAAGATGACTAAAGAACAGTATTTAGAAGAAAGAAGAAAAGGGATAAATGAACTGATGGAAGAAGGCTTAGCCAAGATGGATAAAGCAGATGAAAAAATATTAGAATTACAGCAGAAAATCAAAGAGTTAGAGCGTGAGATATGTAGAAAGCAATTAATAAAAGAAAATGCATTAAAGGATATAAGGGCATTATATAGATATAGAGTTCCTTATGAAGAGCCAAAGATGGGTGCAAGATTTTAACATATAGATGATGAAGTAGATTTAGTTCTACTTCTTTTTTTGTTATAATATCATTGAGAGGTGATGTTATGAGCAATAAAAAAAGTCTACTAACTGATTATGGTAAGCAATTAGTTAAGAAGAATATAGAAGACATAGAGAAAAGAAAGAGGTTCATTGGACCGCCACTTCCATATGAGCTAATGATTAAAAAAATAAAAGATAAGAACTAGGACGTTAGCAATTAGCTAAGGTTCTTTTTTTACGACTAAATTTCCTTTTTAAATATTATAAAAGACTTTTCTCGTAGTAATAAAGTTTATGAAAAAGCAATTACGAGGAGGAGAGTCCAATGACCTATAACATTAAAAAAATAGATAGTTTATATGAGTACCTAAGAAAATCAAAATGCATTGCGGAGTGGAAGAAAGCTTCCTTTAGGGCAAGTAATAAAAAATGTACTGTAACAAAAAGAGTTAATGACCTAGAGATACATCATCTCCATAAGCCATTTAAAGCTATTGTAAAAGAAGCCCTGGAAGAATTAAAGCTAGAAGAAAAATGGAAAGTAAGTGAGTATTCCCATGAAGAGCTTTTGCTGATCCAGTTAAAAGTGAAAGACCTACATCAAAAACATGGACATGGTGTAGTAATGCATAAGCGTATCCACAACCTTTTACATAAGGAGTATGGAATGCAACCAAGTA
>JBOFVP010000523.1:0-2078 GCA_051653165.1 Clostridium sp. | reverse complement strand
GTGAAAGTGATTCACACCAAATCATAGATTTGGGTTCTCTACTTTTCAGCGTTGCGGAATCTTTTAATGTCTCCTATGTGAGCAACTAGTGCTATTGCAGTTACTGTATCTATTCCTGGAATTGTTTCTAGCTTTAGGTTTAGTAGTTTTAGTAATTATTATAAATTCAGTTGATTTAGCCATTATTTACAGCTTTTCAATCTGAATGCTACTGTTATTCACATTTTATGAAATCTCTGTTTTCTGATGCCTTATCATTGCTTTTTAATATAGTCCTATTGATTGATAAGTTGTATTTTCAGTTATTTATCTCATTGAATGATTTTATTATTTTACTGATTGGTTATTTAATTATATTTCTTCATTGATTATTACTCTATTTCTTAACTGATTAGATTTTCTTTAATTAATACCTTTACTACTACTTCTTAATCAATTGTATTAATTATCTTTCTTGATTAATTATCTTTTACCTATTAATTACTTAGTTCTTCTTTATTCTGATTAGTTATTATCTATGCTTTCTTCAACTTCTTTTATCCTATTTATTTTTATTGAAATAGATTTTTATTTATCTATTTCAATTCTTTTAAATCCTTATTCCCCCCTACTCCCCCGTTACAATTTCCTAGTCCCGAGTTCCTATTTCCAAGTCCCAAGTCCCAAGTCATTCTATTCAGCTATCTTATTATTATGTTCTATTCTATCAATTCTTTTTATTTTTTAGTGATTTTCTACTACATATATTATGTTCTGAATTGCATTAACTTTTAAGTGGAATTATTGCCCCTAAGATTTCCTTGCTTATCAGCTTACAGTATAATTTAATCCAAGTTATCTTGGCTTTTAAAAGTATTGATACTATTTCAGTAGCATTTTCTATATCTCCTACTATCACAACATAATTGCATAAAAAAATATCGACACTACTGTAGTATCGATATTTCCATTACAAGTATATTTTCTTTTTCTTTAGGTTGAAAAGGGGGCTAAGGTAGTAAAGATTTTTTATGCAGTTAATCTATTCTTTTTTATGCATTCATCTTAATATTATTTCAATTACCCTTCAATTTTATCTAATAATTCTTTAAAATCATTAAAAATTAAATAGGTATTTTCATCATCTGAAGATGAATCAAAATTATATGAATCATCCCAATAATAGATTCCTTTAAAATCTCCCTCAGTAATCATTACTATCATTCCTTGTAGTAAATCATCACCTATTATAATAGAACCTTCTATTAAATCATCACCTAATTTATTCATCCAAGTTATAATATCAGATGTTCTACTTTCAGTTTTTATCCCATATAGCACATCTATATTAATATATTCATCTAAATCCTCAATATATATTTTATTTTCTTCCTTTTTATCAACAACCCCACCATTATAGCTAAATAAAAACTCTTTATATTCACTTGGCAAATTGATATTACAATTTTTTTCTAACAATTCTATTTCTAATTCAGATGCATTACCGAATTTACTTATCAAGTTAATCCAACTCCTTTTACTTTTTCTTCTTAATAGACATTCCACCTCTATGAGTATAATCTTTATGAATCTCTTTATTAACCTCTTGCATTGTCTTTCCATCTTGATTGTGATGCCATGTATTATTTATAGCATCCCTTGGTCCATTAGGTGCCAACTCATCTGCTTTATTAAAATCATCATAGTAGTTATTAAAACCGCCAATGTCTACCTCTTGCTTAACTAACCCTGCACTTTTAAAATCTGGAAATCCATCTGTATACTTAACAGAATGACCGTCAGGATGAATATATGTCCACACCCCATCATTATCTACAGAAATACTTCCTCCATTATCTAACCACTTTTTAGGATTAGGAGAGTTTTTAGGCTTCTGTAATAATAACTCTTTATCTATTAAATCACCTTTAATTAACGTTTTATTAGGGTTACTTACCCCCTTGGGGCAGAGTCTGTCTTTTTATTTTTAGTGGCAGAGTTGAGTATTTTCAACCCTTACCACAGTTTTAAGTCCACTTCCAACTACTTATCATTTTTAGTGTTATGTAGTTACTTTTCCAACCCTAATTTTCCTTAAT
>JBOFVP010000522.1:0-18930 GCA_051653165.1 Clostridium sp. | reverse complement strand
AATATGGTAGTAAAAATTATTCGATGGAAGACTATTTATTTATGGGCAATGATCCATCTAAAGCCATCACTATCCGTACCGTTGAGGAATTTATGAGTACATTTGTAATTCGTTCTGGAATAACTAAAAAGGCTACCCCACATTCATTGAGACATTCTTTTGCAACTCATCTTATGAATGATGGTGTTGATTTATTAACAATAAAAAGATTGCTTGGTCATTCAGATATAAGGTCAACATTAATATATTTGCATCTGAAGGATTATGAATCGTTAAAAATAGTTAGTCCTTTAGATAAACCGGAGTAATATTGGGATCACTTCAAGAAGTTATGAAACTTCATGTAGAAGAGTACACAAAGTTGAGAAACTTGCCATCAAATGTAGTGAAAGCACTATATTCTATCAATGATTGTAAAACAGCTACGCTTGGCGGGCATATTTATGAGTGTAATGATTGTGGTGAAATTAAAATTGCATATAATTCTTGCAGAAATAGACATTGTCCTAAATGTCAAACATATGCTAAAGAAATGTGGATTTATGAAAGAAGTAAATCACTAATTCCAACACATTATTTCCATATGGTTTTCACTGTGCCAGAGCAACTAAATCCACTAATATTATATAATCAAAAGGAAATGTATAATATACTTTTTAAGTCTGTATCAGAGACTTTACTTGAACTTTCAAAAGATAAGAGATATCTTCATGCAGATATAGGGTTTACATCAGTACTTCACACTTGGGGACAAAATTTAATGAATCATCCTCATATACACTGTATTGTTCCTGGTGGAGGATTAAGTTTTGATAAAAGTAAGTGGGTAAAATCTAAAAAGAAGTTTTTTATTCCAGTAAAAGTTTTATCAAGGAAATTTAGAGGGAAATTTTTATATTATTTCAATCAACTATATTTAGATAATAAAATAAAAATTCCTAATAATCTTTATGAGCTTAAATCTAAAAATATATATAATGAATTTAAAAATTCTTTATATAATAAGGAATGGGTTGTTTACAGTAAGGCCCCTTTTGCAAGTGCTGAATATGTTTTTCAATATCTAGGAAGATACACACATAGAGTAGCTATATCTGATAATAGAATATTAAAAGTTGATAACGAAAAAGTTCTATTTAAGTGGAGAGATTATAGAGATAGAAACAAAGAAGAAGTTATGTCATTGAAACCAGAAGAATTTATAAGAAGATTTACAATGCATATCCTACCAGATAAGTTTGTTAAGATAAGGCATTATGGTATTTTAGGAAATAGAAATAAAAAACTAAAGTTTAAGCGATGCATTGAGATATTTACGATGAAACCTAAAGAAGATGATAATTTATCGTCAGCGGAGCTATTTTTTAAATTGACAGGAATAGAAATTGGAAAGTGTAAACATTGTGAGACTGGAATTTTAATAAAAACAAAGAAAATTATGCCTAGAATAGAGTCACCACCTTAGAAGATTATAAAAGTAAATACGTTGTATTTATGGGGAGGGGGAAACTATATCTTTTAATAAATAATTTTAAACTAAGATCTATTAATTATATTGCTACGGTCAAGATTATGATGTTTAAACAGATTATTTTTAAAGTTCATAATTATTGATTCCCCATACGGGTCGGATGCTTTTAGCGACTTCGTTCAAGTAGTTGATTGCGATATTGAGATGCATGTATTTATCTTAAATAAAGGTTAAACTTCTTTTAAGTACTAAATATATGTTATTTTTTTTCGCTCAACATCGCAATCAAGCCAATTCATTTATAGTGGTTTAATTTACATTTTTTTAAAGATTAAAATTTTAAAAAGTGACCGTATTTAATTTATATATTAAATTTTAATAAAATGATTGTTAGCATCAAGTGGGTTTATGAAAATTAACATTATTCCCTTTACTGAACTTATCTTGGTGCGTAGCAATACTAAGTTATTACCTGTAAAGGTTATAATGTTAACAACTGTAGGAATGAGATAAATAAAACTTCAGGTAATTTAACCTATTTACAATTTATGTAAAATATTCTATAATTAAAATTATAGAAAGAAGGTGTATCATGAAAAAGTTTATTGTAGTCATAGGTTTAATTATATCATTATCAATACAAGGATTAAGCACTCCAACGAATGCATATGCTTTAGATAATAATATTAATATCAATGAAGAAAATACAAATGAACAAATTAAGGATAAAATAAACGAGTTATTTGAAAAAGAAAATACAACTGAACTTAAGAAAGAATTTAAATTTAACACTTCATCATACAATAATGAAAGAGTAACAACGAGTATTGATATAATATATAAGCAGAGTGGAGAGTTAATTGTAACAAATCATGACACAGGAAAAGGATACTATTGTGTTCCAGATAAGAGTTATGTAGGGTATGGATATAAAAATGGAATAGGTGAAGTAGGTTGTTTACAAGGTTTATACCTAATTCTAGGTGCTGGGATTGATGTAGATGGATTATTCGGACCACAAACATATAATGCAACATTAACATTCCAAAGGTATAACAGTCATCATCTATCTGTAGATGGAATAGCTGGTCCTAAAACATTTAATTGGGCAATTTTTTTAATCTTTTCAGAAGATGGCTGGGCATAATTTAAAAGGGAGTGAATATATGAAAATAAGTAAAATAAAAGCTGTATTTTTAATTACTGCTTTATCACTAACAACAATAGGAACAATTAATTTTTCCAATGCATCAAATGTATCTGAAAATAAGAAGGATACTGTTAAAGTTCAAGAAGATAATAGTACTACTGATATACGTAATTATATAGAAGAAAATAGTGATAAAATTGATAAAGAAAATCCTACAAAAATTCTAAGAGATTATATGAAAGATAATGGAATTTCATCAATAAGCAAAAGTTATAAAAAATCTTCTTAGTTAGATAAACTTTGAAGTTTTTAAAAAGGGTATGTCGCATTATTCTAGTGCGACATACCCTTTATCAAGTGATGCTTAGAAGAACTTAGCAATGGTAGCGATCAGATAAATATTGAGCATATAAACTACTTGTGTTGTATCTTATTAAGTGTTGGTATTACAGCTATATAAGTAATTCCTATACTAATAAAAAATCCTAATATAAATATTAATGGGTTATAACTTGCTATTTTAGTATTTGTCATTGTTTGAATGTTAATAATATCCTTAGAAAGATAATTTAATAAAAAAGTTACTAATACTGAGCATGTGACACCACGAGTACCACCCTTAAATCCAATTATATAAGCTTCATAGGTAAATATTTTTTTTATAACCTTCTTTGAAGCACCACAGGCTCTATAAATATCAATTTCTTTTCTTCTTTCTATAATACTCATCAAAAATACATTAACAATACCTATAGTAGATGTAACTAAAATTAAAACTCCAATAATACCTAGAAGTAATTTTAATGTAAATGTAATATATTTAATTGTTAAATACGTATCACCCTTAGATTTAAACATATATTTATCATCTTTAAGCTTATTTATTAAAAGCTCCATAGACTCTAAATCTTTGGCCTTTAGAGATACTTTTATCTCTGATAGCATAGAACTTTTCATCATTCTTTCAATATCATATATTCGTTCAATAGGAATATACATAAAACAATCATCAAAATCAGTCATTGCATATCCAGGATCTGCAATTATTCTTGTTTCTCCAAAATATTTTGTGTTATCCTCAAAGACTCCATCAATTCTCACAGGAATGTCCTTCTTTATAATTTCTTTTTCTCCATCTATCCAATTAACATTTACATACTGCATATAAACTGTTTTACCGATAATATCATCCACTTTTTTAAAGTTGTTTGTTTTGTTGTTATTCCAATCATCCGTTAACAGTGCTTTCTCAATAAAAGACCTACTTACAACAGCACCATTTACATCCTTAACATTACCACCAAGATAATATTTTACATCTTTATTTTCTAGTGATTCCAATGAAACAGCAGTTGTGTTTTGTCTAAAGGTATATTTATCCATAGTTGAGGTGAAAAGAGTCTGATCTATAAGTGAATTTAAATACTCAGCACTAAATAAATCAGAATATTCCTCACGTATATAATCTATATCGCTATTTTGTAGCCTCGCTATACGAGTCATTTGAGCAATTGGTAGGATACCAAGATTTCCTCCACTAACAATCTTTCCATTAACCTCAACGTTAAGTAAATCTTCTTTATTAGATAAAAAATCATTTATTATATTGTTGGCACCAATAGTAATAGAAATCATTGTAGTTATACAAAATATACCTATAGCCATAGCTCTTACAGTTCTTTTACTTCTTTTTTTATTTAATAAAAAATTTTCTTCCGCTCTATCCTTTATATCAGCTCTATTCATGGTTTATTATCCTTCCATCTTTTATTCGGATAATTCTATCTGCCATTTTTGCTAAGTCCTCATCATGAGTAACTAAAATCATAGTAGTATTATTGTCCTTATTGATTTTAAATAAACACTCTAGAACCTCTTTCCCACTTTTACTATCAAGATTTCCAGTAGGTTCATCAGCTAATATTATTGATGGATTAGTAATTATAGCTCTACCAATGGCTACTCTTTGTTGTTCCCCTCCAGATAATGCATTTGCATAATAGTTCTTTCTACTATCTAATCCTAATATCTTAAGAATTTCTCCTGCCATATTGTATCGTTCATCACGGTTAACACCTGCTATTTCAAGGGGTAACTGGACATTCTCAATTGCGGACATTGATGGAATAAGATTGTAGGATTGAAAAATGAACCCTAAATGTTCTCTTCTAAAGGATGCTAATTTTTCATCGTCATAGTCAAATATTGTTTCATCTAAAATCTTCATTTCTCCCTCTTCTGGGTTTATAAATGCAGCTAAAACATTTAATAGAGTAGATTTTCCTGAGCCTGATTTACCTACAATTGCTATAATCTCACCTTTGTTAATGGTTAAATTAATATCCTTAAGCACATGAAGACTTTCTTCAAAAGCATGAAAGTAATGATTTATATTTTTTAACTCTATAATTTTACTCATCTATTTTATTCCTCCCTAAGAACATTAACTATTTCCATTTCCATAGCAATTTTTATTGCTCTAAATGATGCAATATAATTTATGAAGAATGTAATTATTAATGAGATTATTACTGGTAAAATTGAAATACTCATAACATTCGATAACTCAAAGGCGTAATAAGGTACATTATTTCTAAATATAATATTTATTAATATTGAAGCAATAAAACTTAAAAGTATTCCTCCAGCCCCTCCAAGTATCGATATATATATACTCTCTAAGGTAAATAGTTCTTTTAAGTCTTTTGGAGCTATTCCTATTGATTTTAATATTCCTATTTCACCCTTCCTCTCTTCAACCACCATATTCATGGTGTTAGATATAGAAATCGATGCTACAAGTAAACTAATTATCCCCATTCCACCTAAAATTATCATCATTATATTTAAATAATTTTCTATACTCTTTACATCTAAGTATAATGCGCTTGCCTCTAGTCTAAAGGATTTTAAACTCTCAACTATTCCCTGTACTTTGAGTTCACTTTCTGCATATATTTGGAAGTTTTTTACCTTTGCAAAGAAGTTAGGTTTAGTAATTTCGTCAAGTTTTTCTATTGGGAAATATATTATGTTTTTCTTTTCCCCATTCGAATTTATATCAAATTTGTTAACTAGCTTCATGTCATCTTTCTTTAGAACACCATCCACTCTAAAGGTAATTTCTCTATTCTCATCGTTTTCAAAGTATTTATTAGCATTAATAGTTATTTCTTGATTTTCTTTAATTAACCCCATATCTTTACCTGAAAGTATTGCTCCATCTTTATCTTTTATACTTCCTCCAGATAAAAATTCTCCATTAATTGCTTTAAGAGTGCTTTCATCTACAGCAACTACTAATGGAGTTATTTCTTTATCTCCGATTTTTAGAGATAAATTTCCTTCTATTATTCCAATAACACTTGCTCTATTAACTCCTTGAATCTTCCTTATATCTTCTAATAATTTAAGGCTTTCATCATCACTTTGTAGTATATTCCCATGGTGATTGGCTTCAATTTTAAGTGTGTCAACATCTTCTTTATAATTATCTACTATTTTTTCTTTAAATACGCTACCTATTGATAAAAGTGTAATTAAGGTAGCACTGCCTATTATTGTGGATAGTATAGTTAATGCTGTTCGCCCCTTATTACGCTTTAAATTATTCCATGATCTTTTATATAAATCTTTTTTAATCATATTACTTAACCTCATTCTACTTGTGGTCATAAGAATTGAGATATTTTAAATTTTGGTAATTTTAATAACTAGCACGAGCTAATTCTAAATATGTTGCTTTCCCCTCTGGAATAATAAAATTTTATAATTTAAAAATTCTATGACCACAAAATTAAAAATGTATTCTTATTTATTTTAGACTTTTTTTACCATTATGTCAATTATTAGATAATATGTAAATCAAATCCTAATATCTTATGCTAAGCAGTTAGAATAAAATCTTATAGTAAAAGTTATATCAAGTGATGCTTAGAATCACTTTATAAAGACTGTTAGTTATACGATAAGGAAAAAGATGTAGTGAAACTTAAAAGTTTACTACATCTTTTTTCTTATTAACTAGTAAATTTAATAATTACCTTAAATAAGTCACCATCAATTTGTATATCAAAGGTTCCTCCTTGAAGTTCTACAAAACTCTTAGAAATTGCAAGACCAAGGCCAGAACCTGAGGTATTTCTTGACTTATCCCCACGAACAAATCTTTCAATAATCTCATCTGGTGAAAAATTCATTTCTTCCCTAGAAATATTCTTAATAACTATTTCCACAGAATCATCACTTAAAATCTTCTTCACATCAATATAAGCTCTAGAGTTACTCAAGCCATACTTAGATATATTCACTATAAGATTTTCAAATACCCTAAAGGTTCTTTGACTATCAAGTGGAATAATAACCTTATCCTTAGGGAAGGTAGTTTTAAATATAATTCCTGAATCCTTAATAGCTTTTTCCTGCTCAACTAAGGTTTCCTTTATAAGTGATACTACATCAACCTCATCAATATTTAAGGATATATTACCGCTTGTAGCCTTTGACACCTCAAATAAATCCTCAATTAAGAACTTCAATCTTTGTGCCTTCATTTCAAGAGTTTCAATATATTCCTTTGAATTTTCACTAGTTAGAGATTCTTCCTTTAACAGGTCTATATAACTAATTATTGCAGTTAAAGGTGTCTTTAAATCATGAGAAACATTAGTAATTAACTCTGTTTTCATTCTTTGGCTTTGAACCTCTAAATCAACGGCCTTCTTAAATCCCTTTTCAATATTTTGTAGGTCATTTTTTAAGGAATTAAATATACCCATATCCTCCTCTGAAGGGAAAGATGATAGATTTCCATGAACCATTGTATTTGTAGCATTTAACAGCTTATTGTAATCTTCCATTATCTTGCTATACTTTTTAGTTATATAGAAGAAGAGTAGAATAGAGTAAATAACGGCTCCAATTATTCCAAAAAACCATAAACATGTTAGTAATGACATAATTACAAGGTTTATAATTAATAGGAATACAATTGATTTTGTATTTTTGTTCTTTAAATCAACTGTTTTAAGTAGATTATAGCTCTTCTTAAGCTTCTTATAAATAAAGCATAATCCTATAAATATAAAGCAATGTTTCTTAAAATACTCTTTAATATTAATGTTTAACATATACTTAAGTGTCATAAAGAAGTAGAAGAACACTAAAGCAAGAACAAAGAAGTAAGCACCTTTAATCAAGTGAGCAGCAGAGTTGTTTGGAGTTACCAAGCTTTCCTTTATAATATATGCTACATTTGAGTTGAAGGTTGTAAATATGAACATTGTTGCTATGGATATTATTTCAATTGGAAGCTTAAATATGAATTTGCATCCTAAAAACTCCTTTGAAATCTTAAATGGAATTATAAGGGCTAATAAAAAAGCAGAACCTATAATTGCTAAGGCAATAGTATCTCTTAAAGGATTCACATTTTTATAAGTTTCCTCAATAATTACCGTACTTAGATTATCATACCTTGGTGTATTTACTATTTTAGGGTATGCATATATAAATTTCATATTTTTTATTGTAGCTCCCTGAGTTTCATAAGGTGCTTTTTCCATGTTCAAAAGAATTTGAGATGCTTGCTCATGTGAGAAATTGGTTTCACCTAAAGAAAAGTTTCCAACAGCATCATAATTCATTGTAAAGTAGAAAAGATAATCATCCTTATTAACAGAAGTTAAATCTGTAAAATGCTTATAAACTTGTTTAGTATCTGTATTCTCAGAATAATATATAAGATTTGGGTACATTTCTTTACGGTCTTGGTTCATTCGCCAAATTGTTTCATTAAAATAACTCATATTTTGATTAAAGTCTTCTAGAACTCTCTCATAAGGAAGCTCATCTGGATAAGTATCCTTAGGATTAGGAGGACCACTTATATTAAATATTTTATATAGTGGATCTGAGTCATCACTAAGCTTTAGGTTTTCATAGTATAGTCCTAAATTATATCTTTTAATACTATAAGGAAAGTCAGAACTATCATCAAAAAGTGTTTCTATAATATCATCATCTATCTTATACGAAAGATCTTCAGTATATACATATCCTATACAAGAGGTAACTAATATAAGTAGTAATACAATAGGAGTAATAATAAATTTTTTCATTAGGTTATTGTTTTTCAATTTTGTATCCAACACCCCACACCACCTTTAAATATTTTGGATTTTTAGGATTTATCTCGATTTTTTCACGGATATTCCTAACATGAACCATAACAGTATCAGTATTTACAGCATACTCATTCCATACACGCTCATATATTTCGTCAGAAGAGAAAACTCTACCTGGGCTTTTCATTAAAAGGTGAAGTATCTTAAATTCTAGGGGAGTAACCTTAATTACATTTCCATCAACAGTGATTTCTTTAGTATCATAATTAAGCTCAAGACCACCAATTACAAATGAATTTACTTTTTTTGAGGAGCCATTAACTGCTTCTAAATATTTTGAGTATCTCTTAATGTGTGAGTTAACTCTAGCTAGAAGTTCTAAGGTGTTAAATGGTTTAGTTACATAGTCGTCTGCACCAATGGTTAATCCAGAAACTTTGTCCATATCCTCAGATTTTGCAGTAAGCATAATTATAGGAAAATCATATTCTTCTCTTGCCTTCATTGTTAGCGTAATTCCATCCATTACAGGCATCATAATATCTACTATGGCAAGATGAAGCTTTTCACTTCTTACAATCTCTAATCCTTCAAGTCCATTATACGCTACAAAAACATTGTACCCTTGATTAGTTAGATATATCTTTAATGCCTTAGCAATTTCCTTATCATCTTCAACTACTAGTATGTTATGTTTAGTCATTTTTCTTCCCCCTTAGAATATTAAAAGTCCTTTATATTTTACCATGAAAAGCTGTAAAAATGTAAGTTTCTCTATGGGTTTATAATAACTTAACTTTATAAAAAAGAAATAGGGAGTTTTCTAAAGAAATTCTTAAGAAATAATTTAATGGCTTACTTGTTTTAGGTATAATCTTTATATATAATGGTAACAAGGACTTTACTTAATAACTAGAAAGGGGAAAGTTTTATGTTTAAAGAAGATTATAATATTGAAGGTTCCCCTGAGGAAATTACTTCAAAAATTAAGGAATACTTATATAATAGGGCAGATATTTCATTGGCATATATTTTTGGTTCCTTTGATACAGAGGAATTTACATCTACTAGTGATGTGGATATTGCAATACTTGGCTTTAAGGATATATCCTATACAGAATGTTTAAGACTTAACTCTGAACTTGAGGATATAATTGGATTACCAATTGACTTAAACCACTTACCATCATTACCAGAGTACATACAAGTACAGGTTGTTATGGGTAATCGTCAACTTTTTTCAAAGGATGATTATATAGAAGAAAAATATTTAGATAAATTGAATCACTGGATTAAGACAGAGTTTCCTTTGTGGAAAAAACTTATGCTAGGTAGGTAATATATAAATACTCATTGGAGAAGTCCAATGAGTATTTATATTTAAAGAGTATTAAAACCCTCTATTATCCCTATTATCTCTATTGCATCTTGAACAATTAGATGATGATTGATAGAAGTCATCTCCATCACTTCTTCTACCTTGTGATGAGTTTTCACGTCTAGAAGTACCACGTCTACATGAAGTATCTCTTCTACGAGGTTCACATTCTTCTTCTTCCTCCTCATAGGATGTATCAACCATAATTCTAGAAATTTGATAATTATTAATTAGATAGTTTTCACAATTAGATTGACACTTAGTAACACCAGGATAAACCTCTTTAATTGTACAAGGGAATGAATTAGATTCACATCCTAGCCCTTGAAGTTGTATCCTAACTCTTTCACACTTTAAGCTTTCAAGAATTTCTGTAAAACAGCAATCCTTTTTGCATGGTGAATTTAATACAGATGGAAGATCAACACAAGAAATTTTTGGGCTATTAATAGCAGTTATCTTATTAATTGGGATAATTTCTTGAAAATCTTCATTATTAAGGGTAATGCAATAAGGACAAGTTATTGGAGCTAGTCTTCCATCATACTCATTTAATGGGGAATCAGTAGTAGTAACAGAAACTCTCTGTCCAACTAGTTCTTCAAGAGCTGTTCTCATTTCATTAATTCCTCTACCTTGAAGTGGATCATCATATATTGCAGGTTCTTGAGCTTCCTCAAAACCAAGTCTACATACAACACCCATGTTTAATAAAGCACAATAGTCATTGTTAGTAAAAGCTTTTGAATATATCATCCATGATATATTTTCACAGTTATCAAAGTCATCTTCACTAAATGCTTCGGTACAATTTATTGATAGATAGCATCCTTGTTTACTAACTTCAGGGTTATTTATATTTACAGTTTTACTTTCTCCATTAGTTTTATTTAATGTACAATCAATGTTGAGTCCACATAATGGAATTATAGAATTTTTTTGATTTTTAAAGATAAGATAACATTGTGATAAAGTTTTATTCTCTGTATAGTAAGGGTCCATTTTAAAAGATATTAAAAGACTTGAATAATTTGTACTAGCTAGTTGACTACCAGAGCAACCACAACTGGACTTGTCTAAAAGACTTTTTGAACTTGGTAGTAGAGTTAAACAATTCATACAATTTCCTCCTTTGAGTGATATATAATATTATATGAAAGAAACCCTTCTATTTCTCACTTTTTTGTAAAATTATAGTGTTATTTATCAAGGTGATTATTAAAATAATATATATGTCAAAGCATTACTTATCTCTCTTTTACATTCATTAAAAATGTAGCTATATATACAATAAAAAGAAATGCTTGAAATATATGTAAGTGCTATATATAATATATGTGAACAGTATACATAAAGGAGAAAAAATATGTATAAACTATTTTATAAAACTTACGGTATAGTTGGTAATACTGTATTAAAATTTCCCAAATTAATCATGGTTTTAATTGCCATAATAATGCCTATTTTAGCTCAAATTATTGGATGTTATATTGGTATTCCAATAATTAGAAGCCTTGGTAATACCAACCCCTTATTTATTTTGTTTGTAATGGTTACAATACAAATACTATTATACTTTTCATTTGTAAGAATAGTTGAAAAGCGTAAAATATCAACTCTTGGATTAAAAATTAATAAACATACTCTATATGAGTATGTCATAGGATTTCTAATTGGTTTTTTAATGTTTTCTAGCGCTGCGATACTTATAATTCTAACAGGAAGTGCTGAGATTTCCTTTAAAGGCCTTGGATATGGTGGTTTATGGACTTATATATTTGTTATTATAACTTGGGGGTTTCAAGGTGCTTGTGAAGAGATTATGATGAGAGGACACACCCTACCAATTATAGGTAAGGCTATTAATGTACCTTTCGCTGTTTTAATTTCATCAACCTTTTTTTCATTACTTCATATTTTAAACAACGGCTTAACCACCTTAGCACTAATTAATTTATCATTATTTGGTGTATTTGCAGCCTTATATGCATTGTATTCTAAAAATATATGGGGAATTTGCGCTCTCCATTCTTCTTGGAATTTTGCCCAAGGAAACTTGTGGGGGTTTTCAGTTAGTGGAAATGATATTATGGGTAATACATTAATGCAAAGTAGAAATATTGGTAGTAATATTATTAATGGTGGAGCCTTTGGTCCTGAAGGTGGCTTATGTGTAACCTTAGTTTTAGTGGTTGGAATTATTTCTATTATATTTCTTCAAAAGAGAAAAACTATTAAAGAAGGGCTTGACTTTTAATTGTAGTTTTGGTAAAATAAGGATGTATTTGACGGACTTAAAACCTCTTAAAAGAGAGAAAGCTTAGAATTACTTTGCTTTCTCTCTTTTTCAATTCAAAGGGTAAACTGATAATATTTTTTATATAATATTAATAAATTCAATAAACATAATTTTAGTTTATCTCATGACTCACGTTGAAAAATCAATGGAAAAGCCACTTCGATTTTAACCGTAAGTTGAATTTCAAATAAAACTAAACATATTATTACAAAAAACAAGCTAAGTATAAATTTAAAAATATATTATAATTGATCATCTGTTTTTACTATATATTTTCCCCTATAAACCCTATAATTTAATCAAATATAAAAAGTACACATAATATAGAGAATGTGTACTTTTTATTTCATATGTTAACTAAATCTAGTAATATCAACACTTATAGAGTTTTTTATGATTTTGTTGATTTTTTCTCAAAAAATTCATTGCGTACTTTTTATATGTACTTTTATGTACTTTTGTGGTATAATCTTTTATATAATAAAGCACATAAGAGGTAGAGTATGGAAATTGAAGGATTATTATTAGGAATAGCTGAAAAGTTAATTGATATAGAATCAGGAATGGATCTTTTATCAGTATACATGGGGGAAGAAAATCTCCCAAAAGGAAAGACAATATTAACACTATTATACAACGGTAAACTTGATGCTACAAGTGCAACTAAAATGATTGAAAAAATTTTAGGAACTCAGGTGGAAGTGGAAGAGAGTACTTCAAAAGTAAAGGAAAGTAAAAAAAGAAAAGAGAGAAGAGCAGCAAGACCATTGGAGTGGGATGAATATGTAAAAATTATTAATCTTTGTAAAAATGGATTTTCATATATGGATAATTTAGGAGAGTCCCATGAATTTAGACCAAATAAACAATTAGCAATGACTTTTATGCTTCAATCTAATCTTGGTCTTAGAATTTCAGATGTTATGAAGCTTAAACCTGCAACTTTTAAAAATGATAAGCTTGAGGTTGTAGAAAAAAAGACTGGAAAGCTTCAATACAGAACAATTAACAAGAATCTAAAGGATTTAATTTATGAATATGCTTTAGAAAACAATATTAAAAGTGATGAATACTTAATAAAAGTTAAGGTTCGTGCAATACAAAAACAACTTGATATTATAGTTAAATATCTTGGCTTAACTCATGTTTCTAGCCATAGCTTCAGAAAATTATTTGGTGTTACAGTTTATAATCAAACTAATGGAAATATAGAACTTTTAAAAGAATTATTTAATCATACAGATATTTCTACAACTCAAAGATATATAAGAGTTTCCCAAAAGGAAATAGATAGCGTAAGTTCATCTATTGATTTTACTGAGGTTTGGGAGTAAAGAATAGTTGAAGTAGGAGAGTGGTAATACATTACTGTATGCATACTATGCTATTTTAATATTACTGGAAAGTATATTTCCAGTAATATTTCTTATAATAACATATATTTACAAAAGTGCGACACATGTCGTGGTATTAATTACCACATACACTATGAATATATTCTATTCCCACTTTACTTGACCATCAAAAAAGTATTTTGCTTCTACAATTTTAATTGTCCCTTTTTCAAGCTTTTCCTTAACAATTGGATTACTACTAATTTCTTTACTAATTAAATTTATATTTTCGTCACAAACCTCCTCTTGAAGGTTCTTCGCATCCTTATTATTCTTCTTAGCTATATCATATGCTGGCTTAATTCTATTAACAAGTGAAAGTATTTTGCTTTCCTTCTCAGGAGCATGACTATCACCACCACCTAAAGCTTCAACTGTAGCTCCTACAGCACCACATTTTTCATGTCCCATTACAACAATAAGTGGAATATTTAAATGCTCAACACCATATTCAATTGTTCCTAGAGCTTCATCATTTATTACATTTCCTGCAAGCTTTACTTCAAAAAGATCTCCAAGACCTTGATTAAATATCAAAGGAGAGGATACTCTCGAATCTGAACATGAAACTACTAAAGCAAAAGGTTTTTGACCCCCTTTTAGCTCATCTTTTCTCTCTTTAGATAGATCATTTTTTAGGGATTTTTCATCCTTAAATCTTATGTTTCCATCCTTTAATAAGGTCAATGCCTCTTGAGAATTTTTAACCTCAGGTCTTTTAAATATTTCTTCAGTTTTAGTTTCTTTACTACCACATCCAACTAAAAGTGTTGCTGTTGTAACTCCTGTAATAATGGCCATTAAAACTTTATTCTTTTTCATAAATACATCTCCTCATACAAATAAAATTATTGAGTATTCTCTTAAATTGTACCATAATGTGGAAATGTAATCTGTTAACATTATTTAAATTATTTAAATTATTTATAATAAACTATATTAAAAACACACTATATAAAGGTACTGATTTTATTCCATTTTCATACCCAAAGTTTTTCCCCGAAATTCTTATAGAATACTTTGGATTGTATTTTTTAATATATTGTTGTAAACTTTTAGCTCTAACATGATCCGAAGCTTTCACTTCAACAGGTATTATATATCCATCCTTGTCTTGTATTAAAAAATCTACTTCAGCATTTCCTTTAGATTCCCAATAGTAAGGGGAATATCCATTAACAGCCAATGAAAAACAAACATAGTTTTCAGTTAAAGCACCCTTAAAGTCATTAAAAATACTACTGTCTGATATAACAGCATTAGCTGGAATACCAAATTTAGAACATAAAAGACCAGTGTCAGTCATATAGATTTTAAAAGAATTAAAATCACTAAAAGCAGATAAAGGTAACTTACCTTCATTACATTTTATGCATTTTATAACTACACCAGATGATTTTAGCCATTCAACAGGTGTTTCATACTCATGAGCCCTAGCACCAGATTTTATTACTTTATACTGGAACTTCTTATTTTCTTTAGCTAACTGTGCTGGAATACTATTAAATGTCGCCATTATTCTAGTTGTCTCATGTGGAGTAGCATATTTTGCCATATCAGCAATATATGAATCATTAATTCCTTTTTGTGTTGCTAAAACAAAATCAAAATCCTTCATCTCTATGTATTCGCGAACAACGGCTGGCATTCCCCCAATTACTAGATATTTTTTATATAAATCCATTGCCTTGCTATGCATTGATAATTCCTTATCTTCATTAAAACATTCTTTAATAATATCTATTAAAGGCTCCTCATCCATTGCCATTAAGAATTCCTCAAAATCAAGAGGATATAAGGTCTTTAGGTCTACTTTTCCCACGGGAAAAGAATAATCTTCTCTATTTACTGCAACTCCAACCAAACTCCCAGCGGAGATTATATGATAATCATTGCTCTGCTCATTAAAATATTTTAAGGAGGTTAACGCTCTTTCACATGCTTGAATTTCATCGAAAAATATTAATGTTTTCTCTTTCAATATAGTTTTACCACTATTAATTGATAATTCTCTTACAATTCTTTCAGGATCTAAATCTCTTTCAAATATTTTTATTAGTTCCCTATTGTTCTCAAAATTGAAGTATACTACTGAATCATAGTACTCCTTACCAAAGGATAATGCAGAATATGTTTTACCAACCTGCCTAGCCCCTTGAAGGATTAAAGGCTTTCTATATTTACTATTTTTCCATTCAATTAACCAATCTAATATCTTTCGCTTCATTTAATATTACCTCGCCACACTTATTTTAAGTAAGAAAGAACTTCAATTAGTTATATCAATTATTCCTCTCCATTCTCTCTTACATCTTATCTACCCTCTATTGTACTTCTAATTATAATTTTTATCAACTTTACAGATTAATATACCTAGTTTATCTTAATAGAATTATACTTCACCTCATCCCAGGTAAATAGCTCCCTGCCAAAGTCAGATAAGGTATGAATATGCTTACCCTTCCTACCTTCCCACTTACTTTTATAAGGTTCAGGAAAATAAGTTGCGTAATACGCACAAGTGCTCTCCCATTGTTCCTCTGAAATACACTTACCATAGTGCTGACAATAGAACAATGTAACAGTATTTTTACATCCAAAAGGCTCCCTAGCATCCAACCCCACAAATTTAATATAATCCCTATTTCTAAAAATCATTAAAATATCCCTCATTTCAGGACCAAAATACTTCCTAAAATTCATTAGCTCCCCACCATTATAAGAAGCATCATCAAACTCCGTCATATACCCATCAAAAAGAGAAATACGCACCCCATCAACCTCCTGAGGTAATCCCTTAAGTTCATTTACATCAAGCTCAAAGCGCTCATCACAATCAAAATAAAAAATCCATTCAGAGTTATAGTTTTTAGCTTCATTAAGAAAAAGTGACCTATGATAAGTCTCCTGCTCAGTTCTACATTCAAGCCACTTAGAATTACATAAAATCTTCATACCCTTCTCCTTTCATGCTATTCTATATACTATTCACCCCCTAATTAAAATGACCTAAGGATATATCTATCCCTAGGTCATTTTTACTATTACATTACTGTTAAGTTTTCTCCATCTAAGTTAAACTTAGTATTGCTTAAATCTAAAGAACCTACTCCATTTTCAAGATTTCCATTATAGTTATTTACATATCCTTTAATGGCAAGTCTATTTCCTTGCTCTATATGATTAAACTTAATGTAATCTCCCTCTTCAAAGGTTGTTTCATTTAAAGCCTTTGCCATTTCATCTGCATTTCCATTAGCATAAGCTTTAAAGCTTCCCTTTAATTCTCCATTCTTGTTATATAGTTCAACCCTAGCATACTCTTTAGAATAATGATATGGGTGTATTAACTTACCATTTGAAGCTGCAACAAATCTCTTATTAACATTATCAAAGCCTAAAGTCATAAACACTTCATTATTATACCCTTTAAATTCAACAACATTAATAACTCTTAAATCCTCAATAGCCTTGTTTATCTTAGCTATTTCTTCAGTAATTTCAGATTCATATACATTAGTAGAATTTATTAAATTTTCACCACTAACAATAGCAGCTTGAAGATTTTCAAATGATGTCTTCGTATAGTTATCACCCTTAACCTTCTTCCCTTCATTAACCTTTGCTATTAATTCACTTTTATCAGCAGATAGGTCAAGTTGTTTGTTTGAATATCTTAAGCTTTCCCCTTCAAAGTAGAAGTATGAATTAGCTAAGTCAACATCCTTAGCCCCAGTACTTAAATCCTTTGGAGCATCCTTAACATATCCATTAATTCTAAGTCTTGAATTCTGTTCTAAATGAGATATTTTAATATAATCTCCCTCTACAAACTTAGCACTATTAAGACCTTCAGCCATTTCATCAGCTGTTTGATTTGCTATAGCCTTATATGAACCCTTAAGTTCTCCCTTTTGATTAAAGTGTTCAACCTTTGAATATACTCTAGAATATTGGTATGGATGAACCATTTTACCATTTGATTTAGCTATAAATCTCTTATTTTCATTATCAAACTCAAGGTCTAAGAATATTTCATTATTATATCCCATAAAGTTAATTCTATTAACTCCTTTAAGCTCTGAAATACCATTGTTTAACTTCTCAATTTCTTCTAAAATTTCACTTTCAAATAGGTTAGTTTCTAAAACCTTAGCTTCTGCACCTGCAATAATTTTTACTAAATTATCAAATGAAGCCTTAGTATAGTTTACACCTTCAAACTTCTTAGCTTCTTCTATTTTCTTAACTAATCCATCCTTATTAGCTGAAAGATCAAGTTGTTCATTTGAGAACTTTAAGCTCTCTCCATTCATATAGAAGAATGAATTATTTAAATCAAGATTCACTCCACCAGTACTTAAGTCATATGGAGCATTTTCTACATATCCATTAATAACTAATCTATTATTCTTTTCAGCATGATAAACCTTTAAGAAATCTCCATCATCATACTTCCAAGTGTTAATAGCTTCTGCCATTTCATTAGCATTATGACCACCATTAATTGAGTAGCGCCCTTTAACATTTCCCTTTTTATCATGGTGAATTACTTCAGCATACTTTCCTCCAAGGTAAGGATTTGCAGCTTCCCCATTTGATACACCCTTAAATACTTTTCTTTCACTATCAAAGGACACTTTTAAGAACTCATTGTTGTTGTATCCTCTAAACACAATTTCATTTAATCCCTTAAGGTTATTAATTGCATCTTGGATTTTCTTAATTTCTTCCTTAATATCCTCTTCAAAAAGATTTGGAGTATTAACTAACTCTTCACCCTTAACAATTGCATCTTGTAGCTCCTTAAAGCTAGTTTTAGTGTAATTATCTCCTGCTATGTTCTTAGCTTCCTCAATTTTAGCCACTAACTCGCTCTTATCTGCTGATAAATCAAGTTGAGTGTTTGTATATCTTAAGCTTTCCCCTTCTATATAGAAGTATGAATTAGCTAAATCTACATCCTTAGCTCCTGTACTTAAATCCTTTGGAGCATCTTGAACATATCCATTAATTCTAAGTCTTGTATTTTGTTCTAAGTGAGATATTTTAATATAATCTCCCTCTACAAACTTAGCATTATTAAGTCCATCTGCCATTTCATCAGCTGTTT
>JBOFVP010000521.1:0-4342 GCA_051653165.1 Clostridium sp. | reverse complement strand
ACTTAGTACATTTTTTCTTAATGTTTTATTTGAACTACTCATAAAATAGTCACCCCTCATTTGTATATTGTTATCTTAGTTTTTCCAATTATAGATTTTTGATACACAAATAAAAGCATAGAGGTTTCCCCCTATGCTTTTGCTTTTATTCTAAAAACCCTACTTCATTTTTAGATAAATCTACAACTCTTCCATCTGGATAACAGTATAAAATTGTTCCTACTACTTTATCTACAATAATTAAGGAGTCACTGCTTAAATCTCCATTCTCATATTTTACTTCCCATTCAAACGCATAATAATTATTTTTTTTAAACTTTATATCCTTAAAATATGAACATTCTATTTCATTTCCAAATTGTTTTTTTATTTCTTCTGAAGCTTCTTCTTTTGTCATTTCATCTTTAGTTCCTATTATTTTTTTATCTAGATTTAATATATTTCCATCTGATAAGTAATATAATATATCTCCACTTACTTCATTTACCATAATTAGATAATCATTAGCTGACCACACACCATTAGTATTACTACTATGCTCAAATCCATAATAAGATTGTTTCTTATATTTAACATCTCTATTATATATATACTTATTATTTTTATCACCAAATTTATTCTTAACTATTTGCATAGCTTCATCCTTTGTTATTTTATCAAATAAAATTAAATTCAGTTCTACATCTCTTTCATAATCAATTGATTTACCCTTAACTACATAGCTACCAACCTTAGTATCTGTTACTGGTTCCCAAGTAACTTCCACTTCTTTAGGTTGATTATTTATATTCATAGTTACAGTCTTTGGCAATGATATCTTAAGCCTATTACTTTGTTTTAATGTCAAAGTAGAAACCTCAAACTCTTTTCTTATTTCTTCACCAATCTTAGTCATCTCTTCTTTTTCAATATTGTTTGCTATTGCTAATCTAACTATATGGTAAGCATCATCTTTTCTATTTAATCCCATATATATATCCTTTATTTTAATATAGGTATCCTTATTAGTAACTTCCTTTGATATGGCATCTTTAAAAGATTCCATTGCTTCATCATAGTTATTCTTTGTTAACTTTTCTTCCCCATCTTTTATTTTATTAATAATTTCATTTTCTTCTGCCTTTATCTCATTTGTTATATTATCTATAATTACTTCACTTTTGTTATTTTCACCTTTTGCTAACGCAAATGCTGTGCTTGACATTAGTATTACTATACATGCTACTCCTCCTATTAAATATGTTTTTCTAATTTTTTTAAGTTTTTTCATTTAAATCACCTCTCGTATTAATCTATACTATTATAATAATATTTATTTTTTTCCAATAATAACTAAGTTGTTGCCAACTTGTTGCCATTTAGAGGTAATTTTATTTTTACTTTTATTATATCTTCATTAATTACTAATATTTCACCATTATGATTTTCAACTATCTCTTTACATATATATAAGCCTAATCCCCTACTTTCTCCATCAATACTTTTATTACTTCTTATAAATGGTTCAAAAATATGCTCTAGAATACTCTCTTCTATTGATTCACCTTCATTTTGTACTTCTATTTCATAAACATCTTCTTTTACTCTTCCTAGTAATTTTATCTCGCTTCCTTTTAGTCCATATTTTATTGAATTGTCTACTAAATTTATTATTAACTCTCTTATCTTATTTCTTTGACAATTTATATTAGCTTTCTCTATTTCACTAACTATAGTTAACCCATATTTATTTGCTTTAAATTCCATATCAACTAATATATCATTAATAATAATTTCTATATCATTTATTGATTTTGGCTCCTCATTTATTGATAATCCCTTTGAAACATTTATTAAATCAATTATTAAGAGATTTAATCTTTCTCCTTCAGAATAAATTCTATCAATTGCTCTCTTTTTAAATTCTTCATTATCAACTATATTGTCTTTAATCAATTCTGCATATCCTGTTATAGCTGTTAATGGTGTTTTCATTTCATGTGTTACATTATCAAAGAACATCTTTCTGCTCTTTTCTAACTTTTCAACCTTATCTTTTTCAATTTTAATATCATTTATTTGAGAAATTATTTTTTCCTTCATATTAATAAATTCTTTAGTTAACACTGTTACCTCATCATTTCCTGTAATCTTTATATTATTTTCATAATCTCCTTCTGAAAACAACTTAACTCCCTTTGTTAGCCTTATTATAGGAGTTACAATTCGTGAGGTAACTATTGATGATAATATAAATATAGCAATAAATATAATAGATTGTATTACTGTTATATATGCTATTGTAGTCTTATTACCATTATATATATCGTCATAATTTTTACTTATACTTAAAGTACCTAGATTAACCCCATTTATATATATTGGATATGATATTATTCCCCAAACACTACCTTGCTTATAGTTTATATCTACAATTACTTTCCCCTGCTTAACCTGTTCCATATGCTTCTCTAATATATAATCAAACTCTTTTTCAATTGTTGAATTTAATACTTCTCCAAAAATATTTTTTAATTGGGAATTTGCTTTATAATTTAAATTTATATATTGTATTATGTTTATACTTTCATTTTTAAGGATACTAGCATTATCACTACTTTTATCAATAGCAATTCTATATTTTATATTTTCTCTACTACTTACCATTAACTCTTGTAACGAATGTTTTATTGTATCTTCCATCTTTATTATTAATACTTGTTTAATAAATAAATTTAATACTATCCCAAACACTATTAATATTATACTTAATCCTAATGTAAATTTCTTTCTTATCTCCATTATCCCCTCATAACATATCCCAATCCAAATACTGTTTCTATTATTGATTGGCTTCCATCATTATCTAACTTTTTTCTTAATCTTCTTATATGCACATCAACAGTTCTTATATCTCCATCAAAGTCAAAATTCCAAATATTATCTAATAATTCTTCCCTTGAAAATACCCTATTCCTATTTTGAATTAAAAATTCTAGTAATTCATATTCTCTTGGCTTTAATTTAACTTCCTCATCGTTCTTTAACACTGTTCTGCTTTTTAAACTTATTTTTATATTTTTATTAATTTCATAATAATTTGCACTGGAGACACCTTTATATTTTTCTACTCTCCTAAGCGCTATCCTAACCCTTGTTAAAATCTCCTTAATGTGAAATGGTTTTGTTATATAATCATCTGCTCCTAGCTCTAACCCTAGTATTTTATCAACAATATCTGTTCTAGCTGTTAGCATTATTATTGGAATAGAATGTGTTTGATTTATACTTTTACACAAGTCGAATCCATTTCCATCTGGAAGATTAATATCTAATAATGCTAAATTTGGATCGAAGTTTAATAACATATTTTTGGCATCTTTTATGTTGAATACTCCTTTTACATTAAAGCCTTCACTTCTTAACGTAGTAACTAATATATCATTTATAGATATATCATCCTCAATAACTAATATTTTTTCACCCATATACAAACCATCCTTTTTTTATATATTATACCATATAATGTAAAAAATAAACTTGCCATAATTGATTTATGGCAAGTTTATTTACTTTGCTAACATTATATTTAATATTGTATCGTCTGTCTTATCTAGCCCTTCTTTAACTAACTTTTCGATATTTTTTATTGTATCTTCAACATCATCAAAAATAATACCTTCCTTTGATGTAGGTGAAATATTATTTAAGGCTAAAGTAGCACATTGAATGGCTGCATTTATTGAGGTTGCAATCTTTAATGCACAGGTTGTCTTTGCTCCATCACATATCATTCCTGCAATATCAGCAATCATATTATTAACAGCATGCTTTAATTGATTAACATCTCCACCTAATAAATATGTCATACCACAACACGCTCCCGTTGCTCCAGCAATTCCTGCTCCACATAGAGGAGATAATCTACCAATATAACTTTTAAGGTGAATAGTAACCAGATTGCTTATTACTAATGCTCTAGCTAATTCTTCATCACTTTTTTCTAAAATTTTAGAAAGCTCCACTACTGGAATAGTGCATGCTATCCCCTGATTTCCACTTCCTGCTGTTGTCATTATAGGCATTGTACAACCATCCATTCTTGCATCTGAAGCTGCTGCTGTTGATGCAATAACTCTATTGGCTATATTATTTGTTAAAAGATTAATACTACCTTCACTACTAATCTTGCTACCAACTTCTAATCCATAACCACCCTTTAACCCCTCTTTAGATACCTTTGAATTCATTTTAGCACCCTCTAAAATAAACTCTATTTCTTCTAAATCAACAGTAACACTAAAGTTATATATATCTTTAATTGTTAAGTTGTTTCCAGTATCATTATTATCTGAGTCCTTTT
>JBOFVP010000520.1:0-13515 GCA_051653165.1 Clostridium sp. | reverse complement strand
GATGCATTTTCAACCCCTTCTGTTTTAAGAGCATATCCTTTTAGTTCACTATAATGAGTTGTTGCAATAATTTTAGCTCCTCTATTTCTTAGTTCCTCTAAAATTGAAATTGCAAGGGCAGCACCCTCAATTGGGTCTGTACCTGCACCAAGCTCATCTAATAAAACTAAAGATTTTTTATTTGAATTCTCTAATATTTTAACAATGTTAGTCATATGAGATGAGAATGTTGAAAGGCTTTGCTCAATACTTTGCTCATCCCCAATATCACCAAAAATTTCTTCATAAATCCCAATACTCGAACCGTCCTTAGCTGGTATTAGAAGACCACTCATACCCATCATATGAATTAATCCAACTGTTTTCAAAGTTACAGTTTTCCCTCCAGTATTTGGCCCTGTAATCATTAATGTTGTGAAATCTCCTCCAAGATACACATCAGAAGGAACCACAATTTTAGGATCAATTAATGGATGTCTTCCTCCAAATATTTCAAAGGTTCCATCATCATTTACCATAGGCATATTACCCCTAATTTTTGAACCATACTTACCCTTTGCAAATATAAAGTCAAGCTTAGTTAAAATCTTATAATTTGAAAATAATAGGCTACCATTTGTTTGAATTCTAACAGAAAATTCACTTAGTATTCTGTGAATCTCGCTTTTCTCCTTTAACATTAACTCCTTAATTTCATTATTTAAGTTTACAAGGCTCATTGGCTCTATAAAAAGAGTAGCTCCTGTACTACTTTGGTCGTGAACAAGCCCTGGAACAGCACCCTTATATTCAGCCCTAACAGGAAGCACATATCTATCTCCCCTAATTGTATATAGATTATCTTGAAGATATTGAGAGTTTGACTTCATTAAAGAATTTATTTTTTCCCTTACAGATGAATTTTTCTCCCTTAAGGTTCTTCTAATATCATAAAGAACAGCACTAGCCTTATCACTAATTTCATCCTCTGAAACTATAGCTCTTAAAATATCATCCTCTAAAGGTTTAATCCCCTCTAAAATACCAACTAAATCCTCTATTTTAGGGTAACTAACTTCCCCTTCATCCCTTTTCATAAATTCCTTAAATTTTCTAGCACAACTTAAACTATTTCCAACTCTTAAAATATCCCCAGGAGATAATACTCCCCCTTTACTTGCTCTATTCAAAGCTTCCTTAATATCATAAAATCCTTCAAAGGGAGCACTCCCTTTAGTTACTAAAATATCTAGTGCTTCCTTTGTTTCTAACAGTGCATTTTCTATTTCATATTTGTTTTTAAATGGAGAAAGTTCTTCTGCTAAAATTTTAGCAGATTCAGTAATTGCGTACTTTCTTAAACCCTCTCTTATTTTATTGAATTCCAAAACTCTTATGGATTTATCATTCATCTACTCTATCCCCCTTCTATAATGACCCTTAGTAAACTCCCCTTTAAGCTCTTCATTATAATATAGCTTATTTAGAACCTCTAAAACCTCTTCAAAGCTCTCATCTCTAAACTCTAATCTAAAGGCTTTTACCCCAAGTTCTCTAAGTTCATCTCTTTCGTCAATTAAATTTAATGGCTTTCCATTTAAAATATAACTTCTACAGAATATATCAGTCATAACTCTAAATCCCTCATTAAATCTATCTATTAATGTATATTTATCTTTTGTACAAGCTAAGTTGCACTCCTTACTTGAGTTTTTCCCTCCAAAGGTACTTCCTATAGGACAATATTCTGATATCATTAATTCTGTTTTCCCATATATCATATTAGCACAATTAACTCTAGAATTTTCTAGCACTCTTTTTATTTCCTTTTTATTAAGCTCTAAGCTTAAGGTTGGAAGATGAAAATCTTCACTATAAAAAGCTAGTGATTTAGAGTTTATTATGTTTAATTTATAATCTCCAATTAGCTTAGTTTTATTTTTATATTCATATACAACACCAAGATGAGATGTTAATATCCCTTTGATATATGGAAGTGCTTTATCAATTATGGCTTTAACCTTATTAAATTCACTTTTAATAATATTTGGAGTTTTAATATATATATTAAGCCCTTCAATATTACTATAATCTAATATATCCTTAAGCTTTAAAGCCCCCTCTTCCCTTGAGAAAATATCAAATGCAATATGCTTTTCCCCATCAATTGTCATAAGGGCATCTAGTTGTTCTTTTTTTATACAACTATAAATATACTCTGAAACTGGAGCTGTTGATTTTTCAATTACTTCATTATATTCTTCATTTCTCGCTCTTCTGTAATGCCTTCTTATTCCCTTCATTATCTCTTCAACTAATTCTCTTCTTAGTGTATTTAATGAAGAAATTCTTAAGAACCCATCCTCAAAACTTTCAAATTCTATATTAGAAATTTTAAATGGAACATCCCCTGTCTTTCTAAGAGCCTCCTCTATTCTTTCCTTTTCTAATGGTTTCTTTGAAGCCACCTCAACCATATCTCCACTAACACTATATTCTTCTCCCTTGTATATGCACTTTAATGTAAAGTTTTCCCCTACCTTAAAGCTTCCAGAAACATCTAAAGGTAGCTTTAATTTATACTGTTTTACGGATTCTTCTAATATTGATAAAAACTCCTTATCAGAAGTTCTATATAATATTTGACCCTTCTTATAGGTAATTGGGAATAGTTTTACCTTCTCCCCTATGTAGGCTTTTTTAACTTCATTTCCATTCTTAGTTATTTTACTTACTGTAAATCCTTTTTCACTTTCTTGACGAACCCCATCACCTAAAGCAATTTCTTCTTTTAAAAGTATTTCCCCACTTGGTAACACCTTTCCAAGTAATATTCCTGTATTTTTAGGGAAGTTATAACTCATCATATCAGAACCAACATTCTTTTTAAAATAAGCCTTAGAAAATCCTTCTCTATTAAATAACTTTAAAAGTTCCTTTTTCCCCTTCTCTGCGTTATATTTAAACTCTTTATTTAATATATCATCTACAGCTTTTCTATAATTAGAAACCACCCCTGCAACATATTCAGGCTTCTTCATTCGCCCCTCTATCTTTAGTGAATAGGTTTCAGATTTAATAATTTCATTAACCTCATCAATTGTACAAGTATCCTTTGGACTTAGTAAATACCCTTCACGTTCTCCACCTTTTTCTCCCTTTAATGTATAAGGTAGCCTGCAAGGTTGTGCACATTTTCCTCTATTACCACTTCTTCCACCAATCATTGAGCTCATTAAACATTGTCCTGAATAACAAATACAAAGTGCTCCATGAACGAAAATTTCTGTTTCTATTCCAAGTTCTTTTGAAATATATCTAATTTCATCAAAGGATAACTCTCTTGATAATACTAATCTGTGGAAACCCTTTTCCTTATAATATAAAGCTCCTTCTCCATTGTGAATTGTCATTTGTGTTGATGCATGAAGCTCAAAGCTTGGGAATTTTGCTTTAATTAAATTAAATAACCCAAGATCTTGAATTATTAATGCATCCACTCCTATTTCATAAAGGAAGCCAGCATATTTTAATGCCTCTTTTAATTCCTCTTCTTTTAAAAGTGTGTTTATAGTTACAAAGACACGCACTCCATAATAATGAGCATAATCAACTGCTTTTATCATTTCATCGTTATCAAAATTTGAGGCATATGCTCTTGCAGAAAACTTACTTCCCCCAAGATATACTGCATCTGCTCCATTATTTATTGCTGCATAAAGACTTTCACGGCTACCAGCTGGTGCTAAAACTTCTATTCTATTCATCTGTACTCTCCATATTTTAATTTTTAGTGTCTTTTAAAAATTATATGTAGGTTCTTCAATTAATGAGAACCTACATACTAAGCTTTTCTATTTTTTTAAAACATTTAACCCTGTTCCTTGCTTCTTATATTTTGCAAGTTCCATAGTAATCTCTAGTAATTTATTTTCAAGGTCTAGTACTCTATATTTGTAATCTTGATATTTCTTATTATTTTCCTTTGTTGCTTCAAAGATTCTCTTTTTGTCATCAATAGCCTTTTTAGCCTCTTCCTCTAAAGCTACAATAACATTTGCTTTTTCATTTATTTCCTCTTGAAGTCTTTCCTTTTCCTCAATTGAAGCTTCCTTAACATTTTTTATTTCTTCGTTTAAGTCCTCAATTTCCTTTTTATATTCTTCCCCTTCAATAGATAAAGAATTCAACTTACCTTCATAGTTTTCTATTTCTTCCTTTGACTTCTCTAATGCTTCTTTTGTAACTTCTAACTCCTTTTGAGAAGTCTCTGCCTTGTGCTCTATTTCACTATAATTGTAGTTTAACTCCTCTAATTGATTTTGAAGCTCTCCCTTTTTATCCTTTAATAAATCTATTTCCATTTCTAATGATGCTTTAGCTCTCTCGCTTTTTTGTCTTTCCATAACAAGCTCATTATTATTCTTTTTAAGCTCTGTGATCTCATTATTTAAAACTAAAGCCCCCTCAATTAGATCCTTATTTTTCTCTCTAACATTATCATATTCATTGTTAAGATTAGAAATTATCCCCTCAAACTTACTATTTTTTTGAGTTAACTCATCATTTAATTGAGATAATTTATTTATTTCATTTTTAAGAGCTAATGCTTCTTCAGCTAAAGCCTCTTTTTCACTCTTAATTAGTGACATTTCCTTAGTAATAATTTCTTTTTCACTTAATAACGCCCTATTATTATCACTTAACTCCTTTGAATTTTCTTCTAAAACAGAAATATTATCCTTAAGAGCTGATATCTCTAAAACTAATTTTCCGTTATCATCTTTTATTGAATTTATTTTTATATTTAACCCTCTATTAATGCTCTTCATTTTAGAAATATCATCTACTAACTCACCATTAGTTTCCTCAAGCAATGTAACCTCTTCTTTTAATTCCTGAAGGTTTAATGACATTTTCTCCTTTTCTTTTATAACATCAGCTAACTGAATATTTAAAGATTCCTTCGCAGAAGTTAACTCATCTCTTTCCGTTAATAAAGTTATGTTATCATTTTCTAAAGAGTTAATTTTATCATTTAATTTAGATACCCCAAGGGTTAATTCCTCATTTACCTTTGCAGACTCTGTTAATTCATTATTTAAAGATAGATTTAAATCCTCAAGCTTTGATGATTTTTCTACAAGTTGTAAATTCTTTTCTTTTAAGACCTTACCCTCTTCTTTTAATTCCTCTAAAGAGAATTCTATTTCATCCTTCTCCTCTAAAGCAACCTTAAGCTTTAATATTAATTCTTCTTCAGATTTTTTAATACCCTCTAAGCTTTTTGATAATTCATTATTTTGCTCAGTTATTGAAGTTATTTCAACTCTTAACTTTTCAATCTTCTCCTCTAGAGTTTCCTTTTCGATTGTTAATGCTCCAATTTGAGTTAAAAGATTTCTTTGAGATTCTTCATACCCTTTTTCTCTACTTTGGAATTCTTCATTTTTAACTAAAAGGGAATTCTTTTCCTCTTCTAATCCTTTAAGTTGAATGTTTAAATCTTCTATTGTAATTACAAGCCTATCCTTTTCCTTTGTTAACACTTCTATTTGAGCTTGTGTTATTTCAGTTGTCTCTCTATATAAGGAATTCTTCTTTATAAGCTCCTCATTGGTATTTTTTAACCCTATTATCTCCTTAGCTTTTATTTCCCCATCAACACTTTTTTGATTTAACGCAACTGATAGTGCCTCCTTTTCTTTTAAGGCTTCTTCTTTTATTTTAAGAACTTCTTCCTTTTCCTTAGATAGAATAGTTATTTGTTCTGAAATATGAGTTTTTTCCTCTTTTAATTTATTTAAAATACTCTCTAGAGCAGTCTTTTCTTCATCTCTAAAGTTAATTTCTTTTTCCATTTCTTCTTTAAGAGTTCTAATAGCATTTGTTAATGCTTCATTCCTATCTTCCATGTCCTTTTTCTTTTTCATAAATTCTTCTACTTGTCTATCATTTTTATACAGCTCATCTGTTACATTAATTGCTGTTAAAACTGCTGCAGATGTTGTATCTAGCTTTTCATTGTTACTTAAAATTTCTTTAATCTTTCCATCAACATAATTTGCTACTTCTTTCAAATAGGCTTCATTTTCTAATCCTTTTAAGTTATATTCTAATCCATTTATTTTAACTGTTACTTTTACCATTTTCTATAACACCTCTTACTCTGTCTGATACTTATATTATATGGTAAAATATTATGTAAAACAAGGAATATTCTAAGTTTACACAGGTTTTTATCATTGCAAAATATTCCATACATTCTTATAATTCATTTCTTTTTTACAAATAAAAGAAAGGCTTCTAAATGAAACCTTTCTAAAAACTTATTCTGTTGTACTTGCTTCCTTGCTAGCTGGCATAGCTTCCATTGTTTCTTCAATTTCCTTAAATGCAACAGATAGCATAAGCTTAATTCTATTTATTTGATTAACCTCTGAGGCTCCTGGGTCATAGTCAACTGCAACAATATTTGAATTTGGATACTTAGCTTTCAAAGCCTTAATCATACCCTTTCCTGTTACATGGTTTGGTAAACAGGCAAAAGGTTGCATACAAATTATATTATTAACCCCTGATTTTATTAACTCAATCATTTCAGCTGTTAAAAACCATCCTTCTCCTGTTTGATGTCCTAGGGAAAGTATTGGTGATGCCATATCTGCAAGCTCCTTAATTTTCTTTGGAGCATGGAATCTTTCACTTTTCTCTAGGGAATCCTTCATTATTTTTCTGTAAGTTTCCATGTAGTTAATTGCAATTCCATAAATACTACTCTTAAACTTAGACCCTGCTAAATATCTAGCCTTAAAGTTCTCATCATATGCTGTATACATAAAGAAGTCTAAAAGGTCTGGCATTACCGCCTCTACTCCTTCTTCTTCTAATAAATTAACCACATCATTATTTGCAGTTGGATGGAACTTAACTAAAATTTCCCCAACTATTCCAACCTTAGGCTTAACAATATTTAATATTTCAAGCTCATCAAACTCACGAATAATCCCTTTAATATTTCTATTAAACTCACGTTTACTTCCATTTCTAACATTGTGTATTGCAAGTTTCCTCCATTTATCATGAAGCTCATTAGTAGACCCCTTAACCTTCTCATAAGGTCTAACCTTATAAACAACCCTCATAAATAAATCCCCATAAACTAAAGCCATTAAAGCTCTTTTTATAAGTCCTGCTGATAATTTAAATCCTGGTTGCTTTTCAAGTCCTACTGCATTTAAGCTTAACACAGGAATATCCTCATATCCAGCCTCTCTAAGAGCCATTTTTAAAAACCCAATATAGTTAGTTGCTCTACACCCTCCTCCAGTTTGTGAAATTATAACTGACGTATTATTTAAGTCATACTTTCCAGATTTCAAAGCATGAATTAACTGTCCAATTACAATAATCGACGGGTAACATGCATCATTGTTTACATACTTTAATCCCTCTTCAACAGCCTGTGAATCAATAGATGGCAACACCTCTAAATTATATCCTGAGGCTTTAATAGCCTCCTCAACAATTTCAAAATGAATTGGTGACATTTGAGGACATAAAATAGTATGTGTTTTTTTCATTTCCTTAGTAAAAATAGGATTTTTATAAACAATCTTTTCCTCGAAAGGAATATAGCCATTTCTTTCCCTTTCCTCAATTGCTGCCTTTAAGCTTCTAATTCTTATTCGTGCAGCTCCTAAGTTGTTTCCCTCATCAATTTTTAAAAGCGTATATATTTTTCCCTTTGATGCTATTATTTCAGAAACCTGATCTGTAGTTACAGCATCAAGACCACATCCAAAGGAATTTAACTGAATTATTTCTAAAAGCTTATTTTCCGCAACTAAAGTTGCTGCTCTATATAACCTTGAGTGATATGTCCATTGATCTACAACTCTTAATGGAGCCTGTATATCTCTAATGTGAGAAACACTATCTTCTGTTAGCACAGCCATATTAAAGCTTGTTATAATATCTGGTATCCCATGGTTTATTTCAGGGTCTATATGATATGGTCTACCTGCTAAAACAACTCCCTTAATATTATTAGCGGCTAAGTATTCTAGAGTTTCTTCCCCTTTTTTTCTTATATCCTTTTTATACTCATCCTGTTCTTTATAAGCCTTTGCAATTGCCTCTTTAACTTCCCCTTGAGTTAAATTAAATCCCTTAAACTCCTCTATAATTCTCTTTGATAAATCCTTAGGAGATTCAAGAGAGAAAAATGGACTCATATAATTTATTCCCATATCCTTTAGAATATCCATATTGTTTTTTATAACCTCTGGATATGAAGTAACCATTGGACAGTTATAATGATTTTGAGCATCCTCAAACTCCTTTTGTTCATATGGTATACATGGATAGAAAATATTTTCAACTCCCTTATTAACAAGAGCCATAATATGTCCATGAACAAGTTTTGCAGGGTAACAAGCCGATTCTGATGGAATTGTTTCTATCCCAAGCTCATAAACCTTTTTAGAGCTCATGGGAGAAATTTCCACTCTAAAACTAAGGTTTGTTAATAAAGTAAACCAAAATGGATAGTTTTCATAAAGATTTAAAACCCTAGGAATACCTATCGTTCCTCTCTTAGCCTCTTCCTTCTTTAATGGCTTATAACCAAAGGTTCTTTTCAATTTATATTTATAAAGATTTGGAATTTCTCCATTTGTTTTTTCAATTCCAAGCCCTCTTTCACACCTATTACCTGAAATAAACTCCTCCCCTGTTGAGAATTTATTTAAGGTTAAAAGACAGTTATTTCCACATAAACCACATCTTTTAAAATCTGACTCTATTTTAAATCTCTTTAACTCTTCCTTAGAAAGAAGTGATGACTTATCTTTATCCTCTCCTCTTTCCCTTGCAATTAAAGCAGCTCCAAAAGCTCCCATAAGTCCAGAAATATCAGGTCTTACAGCCTCTCTTCCTGAAATCAATTCAAAACTTCTTAATACAGCTTCATTATAGAAAGTCCCCCCTTGAAGAATAATCTTTTCTCCAAGCTCCTTTTCATCTCTGATTTTTATAACCTTATATAAGGCATTTTTTATTACAGAATATGAAAGTCCAGCTGAAATATCAGCCACCTGTGCACCCTCTTTTTGTGCTTGTTTTACCCTTGAATTCATAAATACAGTACATCTTGATCCTAAATCTACTGGAGATTTTGAAAATACTGCACTACTTGCAAAATCTCCAATGGTCATATTTAAAGATTTACCAAAGGTTTCAATAAAACTTCCACAACCAGATGAACATGCTTCATTTAATAAAATAGAATCAATTACTCCATTTTTTATTTTTAGACATTTCATGTCTTGTCCACCAATATCTAGAATAAATTGAACCCCAGGTAAAAAATACTCTGCTCCCTTATAGTGAGCTATGGTTTCAATTTCCCCAAGGTCCACGTGAAGTGCAGATTTTATTAAGGCTTCTCCATACCCTGTTACTGTTGAATTTGATATTGTAACTCCCTCTGGCAGTTCATCATACATCTTATTAACTAATGAAACTACCTTATCTAGTGGACTACCTTCATTTCCTTCATAATAGGATAGTAATACCTCTCCATCTTTGCTAATTAATATTAATTTTGTTGTTGTTGATCCTGCATCAATTCCAAGATATGCAGAACCCCTATAGGTTTTAATATCTCTTCTCTTTACCTTTGCCCTATCATGTCTTTCCTTAAAGCATTTATATTCTTCCTCATTTTTAAATAAAGGATTTAATCTTTCAATTTCTTCATTTATTACAATTGTTAACCCCTTAGCTCTTTCTACAACATCTGAAAATAATAGGCTTCCCTTTTTCTTAGATGTTAAAGCTGCTCCAATCCCCACAAACAATTGTGAGTTTTCTGGAAATACAACCTCCTCTGGTTTTAACTCTAAGGTTTCAATAAATCTATTTCTAAGCTCTGATAGAAAATACAGTGGTCCTCCTAAAAATGCTACTTTTCCTCTAATGGGTTTACCACAGGCAAGCCCTCCAATTGTTTGATTAACAACTGCTTGAAGTATCGATGCTGAAATGTCCTCCTTACTTGCTCCTTCGTTAATTAATGGCTGTACATCAGTTTTTGCAAAAACTCCACATCTTGAGGCTATAGGATATATAATATTGTGTTTTTTAGCTAAATTATTTAGCCCTGTTGCATCTGTATTTAATAAAAGAGCCATTTGGTCTATAAATGCACCTGTTCCACCTGCACAGCTCCCATTCATTCTTTGTTCAAGTCCTCCTGTAAAGTAGGTTATCTTTGCATCTTCCCCACCTAACTCTATAGCAACATCAGTTTCTGGAACTATACTTTTAATTGCTTCTGCACATGCAATAACCTCTTGAACAAAATCAACATTCATTGACTTTGCAAGGGACATTCCTCCTGACCCTGCAATACTAATTGTAACCTTGCTTTCTCCAATTGAATTAAATGCTTCTTTAATTAATCCATACACAGTATTTCTAACATCTGAGAAGTGTCTTCTATATTCACTAAATATTATATTTTCTTTTTCATTTAATACTACTATTTTAACTGTGGTTGACCCTACATCAAGGCCCAAATGATATTTTTTCATTTTTTCCCCCTCATATACTTTGTATATCAAAATAATTTTACTTTCATTCTATTATAATACAAAAGCTTTTAAAATACATTCTATTATTATTTATTTAATATAAATGTAAATGTTTTATTGAAAATTTTATTTTATTTTAAGATTAGTATTATAAATATTGTAAATTAATCTATTTTTTTCAGATTTTTATTATACATATTTTTTCTTATTTAACTTTGTAATATTTTTTTATTTTCATGTATATAATATTACATCCCTGTCAACAATTTAAATGTATTACATTAATACCAAATTATGGAGGAACAAATGGACTATTTTGCTGAAGGTAATAAATTTTATAATGCCTGTGAATACTCAAAAGCAATTGATTGCTATAGACAGGCAATTGATTCTAAAAGTAACATAGCTTGCTCATATTATAATTCTGGTGTTTGCTTTATTAAACTCAAAGATTTTTATAGTGCTATATCAATGATAACAGAAGCACTAAAGCTTCAATCAGAAAGTAAATATTATTTCAATTTAGGCTATTGTCATGCCATGCTAGAAAATACAAAGCAAGCTTTAATTAACTTTAATATTGCATGGAGCCTTAATAATGATGATAATGAATGTGAAAAAGCAATTAAATTAATAACAAATAAGTTGAAGAAAGTTAACTAATTATTTTTTTAACATTAACTATTCTTAGAAGTCTTAGATAATAAAATAAAGCTGTGGATAGCTCAATATAATCCACAGCTTTATTTTTATTTATTCTTTTTCATTAAGGAGAAAATCTTTGTTATTTTAACTGGATTTCCATACATTAATGTTCCCATTCTATAAATTTTAGCCCCAACAATTCCTGCTAAACCAGTTGAGACCACTAGAATAACAAATGATATTGCTATTTCTATAGTTGAAACTGCTCCAAGTGCAACTCTAACTATCATAGCCATTGGAGAACTAAATGGAATAAATGAAGCAATCTTAATTATAATATTATCACTGTTGCTTAACCCATACATTGAAAGTAAAAACACCCCAACAAATACTAACATTACAGGTCCAACGCTTGTTCCAATATCCTCTGTTTTAGAAACTAAAGCCCCTAAAGCTCCAAATAGGAATGCATAGAACAGGTAACCAATTACTCCAAATAAAGCAAATACAAGTAATAAATTAGATGGAACCTTAAACACCATGTCTAACATACCATTCCAAACTCCACTATTAATCTTATATCCAATAATACCTGAAGCTAAAATAATTCCAACCTGAGCAACACTTGCAATAGCTCCAGCTATAACCTTACCAAAGATTAAGCTATTTGGAGAAGTACTAGTTACAAGAACCTCAATAGCTCTATTACTCTTTTCTGATGCAACAGCCATTGAAATTGTTTGACCATAAATAATAGTCATCATGTATATTATAAATAATAATATATATGCATAAATAAAGTTATTAGCATTATCCTTACCTAAAACTTGGATATCTGATTTAATTTCAGTATTATAAATAGTATCCACCTTATTATAATCAATTCCTGCATTAGTTATCTCTTCTTTTTGATATACCTTTTTCATAACTTCATTAAAAGTCATTGTATTCATATCTGTAAAACTTGAATTTTCAACATAGTATGAATAATTTGAAGGTGAGTTAATCTTAAATCCACACTTAAGTTCTTTTTCATTAATTAGATTTTTAAGCTCCTCATCTGAGCTAACCTTAACCCATTCAACGTTCCCCATTATTGTTTTTAATAAATTATCATCTACAATATTTTTTTCATCTAATATACCAAACTTATCCTTGTTACCCTTATCCTCACTTGGTTGCTCAACCTCACTGCTACCCCCACCAATACCAGGTATAATTTTAGACATATCAAAGAAGTTTGGTAGTGATAATAATCCAATAATTAATGCTGCAAATATTAGAGTTGAAATTACAAAGGATTTTTTCTTAAAATAATTACCTAATTCAAACTTTAAAACCGTAAAAAACTGTCTCATTATTTATCACCTACCTTTTCTACAAAGATATCATTTAAGCTTGGCTCATAATCTGAAAACTTTTCTATATCGATATCACTTAAAACTAATTTATTTAATAAATCCTTTTTAGTTTTACCCTCTTTAAGTTCAAGTATTAAATAATCTTTTTTCTTTTCATTAACTTTTACAAAATCACCTAAGGTATGTTCACAATGGCTATTTAACTCATCAACTGAATAATTATTAGCACTTAAAACCAACCTATTTTTACCATATTCTTTTTTGATTTCTTTTAATGATCCATCTAGAACTATTTCACCCTTGTTAATAATTGCTATATCTTCACAAAACTCTTCAACATAGCTCATTTGATGACTTGAGAAAATAACTATTTTATTTTCTAAAATAAGTTCACGAACAACCTCCTTAAGAATTTGTGAGTTAACTGGGTCTAATCCACTAAATGGTTCATCTAATATTACAATATCTGGATCACAAACTAAAGTTTGGGCTAATTGAACCTTTTGTTGATTTCCTTTAGATAAAGTATCTAACTTTCTATTAGCATACTCTTCAATTCCTAATCTTTCTAACCATTTTTTAGTATTCTTTTTAGCTTCGTTAACATTCATCCCCCTAAGCTCTGCTAAAAATACTAATTGCTCAGTAACTTTTTTCTTAGGATATAATCCTCTTTCCTCTGGTAGGTATCCTATTTGGTATTCTGTTGGATTAAATTCTTTTCCATCTAAAAGAACCTCTCCCCCACTTTGATTAAACACCTTCATAAGAATACGGATTGTTGTTGTTTTTCCTGCTCCATTTCTTCCTAAAAGCCCTAGTGCTTTTCCACTTTCAACTGAAAATGAAATACCATGTAATACTTCAGTATCACCAAAGCTTTTTCTTAGATCTTTTACTTCTAGCTTCATTTCTATTTCCCCTACTTTCTT
>JBOFVP010000519.1:0-1568 GCA_051653165.1 Clostridium sp. | reverse complement strand
AAAGCCAGAAGCATTATTAATATTAGGAGATACAAATAGTTGTTTAAGTGCTATTGCTGCTAAGAGATTAAAAATTCCAGTATTCCATATGGAAGCAGGAAACAGATGCTTTGATCAAAATGTTCCAGAAGAAATAAATAGAAGAATAGTTGACTGTACAAGTGATGTAAACTTAGCTTATACAGAGCATGCTAGAAGATATTTATTAAATGAAGGAATGAGAAAAGAATATACTTTTGTTACAGGGTCACCACTTCCAGAGGTATTTAAGAAGTATATGAATAAAATTGATGAAAGTGATGTTTTAGATAGATTAAAGCTTCAAAAAGGAAACTTCATTTTAGTAAGTGCTCATAGAGAAGAAAACATTGATAATGATGAAAACTTTAAGAGCTTAACAGATGCGTTAAATGCAATTGCTGAAAAGTATGATATGCCTATAATATACTCAACTCATCCAAGAAGTTGGAAGAGAATTGAATCAATGGGAATTAAGTTCCATAAGAATATACAACAATTAAAACCATTTGGATTCTATGATTATAACAAGCTTCAAAAGGATTCATTCTGTGTATTATCAGATTCAGGGTCACTTGCAGAGGAATCAAATATTATGAATTTCCCAGCAGTATCAATAAGAACAAGTACTGAAAGACCAGAAGCTATTGATAAGGGATCAGTAATATTAGGTGGAATTACTTTTGATAGTATTACTCAGGCAATTGAAGTTATAACTAAGCAAAAAGAACTTGGAGAAGAGTTAGTTAAGGTTCATGATTATACTGATACTAATGTTTCAACTAAGGTTGTTAATGTTATTCAAGGGTATACAGATGTAATAAATAGATTTATATGGAGAAAGTAGCACTATATATAATAAAAGTGAGGTTAAAGGGAGATAAGTAATGAAGGAGTTAATAAACAAAAAAAATAATGTTATATTTTTCATATTGTTGCTATTTTCAATTAGCTTTATGAATTTAGCTGGATATATACTACTTCCATTAGTAATATGGGTGTTTTTTAATATAGTTAAAAGAAAAGAAATTTTAGTTAACAAGAGTATTATTAGTCTGATAATATTTTCAAGTTTATATTTTATAGTATATTCTTTTTATTTTTCAATTACACTTAAAAATATAATATATTTCTTTATAGGACCCATAGGTTGTTTTCTACTTGGTTCTGAATTAATAAATTCAAATAATATAAATATAAATGAAAAGAAATTGTATAAACTAATATTAATAACATCATATGGAATGTTTTTGCATGGATTTTTAAATATGATAGTAACTTTGAATAGATATGGAATTAATAATAAATCAAGAACAGTTATAGATTTTTGGAGGGGAAATGAGATTGCTGCAACAGGGCAAGGGATATTTTTCACGATGATTTGCTCATTATTTTTTACAGTATTATTTTATAAGTCAAATAATAAATTGGAGAAAGTAGGTATTACGTTTGCAACAGCATTCTCGCTATTCTCTACATTAGTATTAGCTAATAGAACTCTCATTGTTATAATTGCAATTGTTGGTATAGTTGCTATTATACTTTATATT
>JBOFVP010000518.1:0-2029 GCA_051653165.1 Clostridium sp. | reverse complement strand
AGAAGAGAATACTTTAATTGGTCATTTAACTTCTTTGATGGAAGATTCACTTGTACATAAGGAGATAATTCTTGAAGCTCAACCTCATAACCATCCTCCTTTAAAGTAACAATAGAAATTGAATCAACAACTTGTCCATCAACATCCTTTAAATACTCCCTAAGACCAAGATTTTTATTATCAAACTTAGAAGTCATAACATAAGCAAAAGTCATATCCTTCTCATACTTTACCTTCTCAACAACAACCTCAGGCTCAGGAGCAACAACAGGTGGCTTCTCCTCAGCAGCAGTCTTCCCACTATTCATTTTATTATATAAAACAAATCCTCCAGCAAGAATTAAAGTTACACCTAAAGCAGCAGCCCCATACTTAATAATATCCTTAGAGCTATCAGCTTTATGCTTATTCTTAGAAACTTTTTCAACTTTTCCCTTCTTTATTGGAGCTTCCTCAAAATCATCATTTTGAACAACCCTTAAGCTATCCCACTCCTCTTGTAACTCTTCCTTTTCCTCATCAGTCATATGTTCAAATCTATTCTCAAAATTAATGAAGCTATCACTAACTCTAAGATATGTATCATGCATTCTAACCTTACCATTTTCAACCCAAATAGCACTATTACAAATGTCACTTAAAAAATCAATATCTCTTTCACAAATAATTAAAGTCTTAGAAGCCTCTGCAAGTTCCCTTAGCTTTAACTTGTAAAACTCTCTTTCATTATTATTAAAATCTTCAAAAACATTATCTAATATGTATATGTCCGCTGATGTGCTTAAAAGATTCTTGATTTGACCTTCATCACCATTAACCTCTTTACCATCTATGTATACTATGTTAACATCCTTCTCTTCTGTAAAATCTATATGTCCAGAAGTAGGCTCAATTTTTTCACCAATTAGCTTAAGTAATGTTGATTTTCCTGCATCTCTTCTTCCAAGAACCCCAATTACTTCACCATCATGGATTGATATATTGATGTTATCTAGACCATATATTTTTCCTTTGTGCTCTTTACTTTTAAATATTTTTGTTACATTTATTAGCTCTAATATCTTTTCACTCATTAAAATTCTCCTAGTGTTTTATTCACAATAATTTTACAATATATTTCTAAAATTTTCAAGATAAAGAGTTGGTTGTATAAGTAAGAGGTAAAGGTGAAGAGTGAATAGTTGTGGTTGAAATCCCACTGGATTTCTTAAATCCAATTCAAAAGAAACTCTCCGAGTTTCCTCCTTCACTTTTCACTCTTCTCTCTTCTCTATTCACTTATAAAAAGTAAGAGGTAAGGGTGAAGAGTGAATAGTTGTGGTTGAAATCCCCTCGGGATTTCCTAAATTCAATTTATAAAGAAACTCTCCGAGTTTCCTCCTTCACTTTTCACACTTCTCTATTTCACTCCAATTTGAATATTTTTTTATTAAGGGGAGATACTTTAGATAAAATTAATTTGAAGTGTGAGGTATTGATGAAAGATAGTGAACTAATTAAGCAATCAATCGAATTTTCAATAGCTATTGTTGGATATTATAAACTATTAGTTATTGATATGAAAGAATATGTTATTTCAAAACAGATTCTGAGAAGTGGAACTAGTATAGGTGCTAATATACACGAAGCCCAGTACGCAATAAGCAAAGCTGATTTTATAAATAAGATGCATTTATCACTTAAGGAATGCTCTGAAACCGAATATTGGCTTATAGTTTTAGACCGTACAGGTTATTTAAAAAAAGAACATATTAAACTAATAAATGACTGTTCGTCATTAAAAAGGATGTTAATATCAACATTAAAAACTTCAAAAATGTGAGTATTCACTTATAAAAAGTAAGAGGTAAGGGTGAAGAGTGAATAGTTGTGGTTGAAATCCCACTGGATTTCCTAAATTCAATTTATAAAGAAACTCTCCGAGTTTCCTCCTTCACTTTTCACTCTTCTCTCTTCTCTATTCACTTATAAAAAGTAAGAGGTAAGGGTGAAGAGTGAATAGTTGTGGTTGAAATCCCCTCGGGATTTC
>JBOFVP010000517.1:0-7556 GCA_051653165.1 Clostridium sp. | reverse complement strand
CCTAATCTTTTTATTCTCCAAGGCTCCTTTACTACCCTATATGCCCATTCAAATCCAATTGATATCATCCACTTAGGTGCTCTCTTTAAGGTTCCTGATAAAACATCCAAGCTTCCTCCAACACCCATAAACACACTAGTGTCTAATTTATCCATATTTTCTATAATAAATTTTTCCTGTCTTGGGCATCCAAGAGCTACAAATAGTGCATAAGGCTTACTTTCCTTAATTTCTTTTAATATCTCTTCTGTTTCTTCACTTTTAAAGTACCCATTTCTATACCCTGCCACAATTAAGTTTGGATATTTACCTTTGATATTTGAAACACCCTTTGATATAATTTCTTCCTTTGTTCCAAGGAAATAAACACTTTTACCTTCCATAGCACATCTTCTAATTATACTATCCATACATTCAATTCCAGCAATCTTCTCCTTAACTGGAGTTTTCAAAATTCTAGCTGATATTTGTGTTCCAACTCCATCTGGAATTATTACTGTATCCTCAGATAAAAAGTTTCTCTTTAAATCCAAATCATTTAACCCTTGAAATAAAACCTCGGGATTACCAGATACAACATGAACCTTTTTCATTTTAAATATTTCATCTATACATTCTTCCATAGTAGAAGAAAACACCTTATATCCAAGAATATTTATATTCTTCATAATTTTATCCTTTACTTCATCATATTATCTAACTGTTTAACAATCTCATCATTTGAATCTAATTCCTTAGCAATATTTAAGTGTTTCTTTGCATCAGTAATATTACCAAGATTTAAGTAACACATTATAATGTTAGTGCATATCTCAACATCCCTCGAAGCCTCAAAAGCCTTTTTAAAGTATGTTAAGGCCTCTTCATACATTGAAAGGCACGCATAGTTTATACCTAACTCAACAACCACCTCTAAAATACCTGATTCTCTCTCTAAACTTTCTCTTAAATAGTATATTGCCTTTTCATAATTTTCAATTTTTCTATAGGCCACTCCAAGGTAAAAATAAATTAATGGATTTTCATCAAACTTATCTACTAATGATAAGAATAATCCTATAGCCTTCTCAGGAGAAGTTTCAAGAAGTTCAACTCCCTTTTCATAAGTAGTAACATTTTCAATATTGTTAAGAATATTCTTTATTTCCTTTGTTACTTCTCCACCCTTATTTATATACTCATTTATAGCAACCTTAGCCACATCATGTTCATTCTTATCCTGCATAATAATTGCCTTATAAAGATAAGGTGATGGCAATCCTTTATTAAATTCACTTAACACTTCTATATCCTTTAAGAAAAACTCCCCAAAAGATTTGTCCTCTTCTCTTATGGCATTACCTACTAATAAAAGTTTCTCTATGTATTCACCATCTTCTGTAATTTCATATAATCCCTTAAGTAATGCATAAGCATCAGTAAGCTCATTATTTTTAACCTTTGTGGCAACTAAACCTTTGCCACAACTAACCATATCTTTTATATTCTCTAAAATAACCACATAATCCTTTGAGAATCTTAAATTTTTATCTATTCCTAGAGATATTAGCATCCCCTCTATAAAATAATATATAGGTAAATTCTTTATTTTTATTTCCTCTCCTATATTGCTTGCTATGTAATTTGAAGATATGGGTATATATAAATCCTTGTTTTCTAGAATTATGTTCTCATTACCTCCAATTGTTTTTATGAATCCTTCTTTTTCAACCTCTAAAAATAACATCTTACTTAACTTTTCTTTGAATAATACTTCGTAATTCATTTCTTCACCAACCGTTTCTATAATAATATTGCTATCATCTTATGATGATAGCAATATTTTAGAATTAATTCAACTTTTCGTTTATAATTTCCATAACTGAATTTTTAAATGCAGCCATATCTTCATCTGCCCCAGTTAAACTTTTTCCTTTAACTGCAAGGTATACCTTCATTTTAGGCTCTGTACCTGAAGGTCTTACAACAAATGATGAACCATTTTCAAGTATATATTTTAATACATTTGACTTTGGTAATAATATTTCACACTTATCACCTGATTCAACCTTTGTTTCTTCACTTAATTTATAATCGTATTTAGTAACTATCTTAACTCCTGAAACTTCTTTAATTTCAGTCTCTCTTAATGAGTCTATACAGCTTGCAATCTTTTCTTGACCTTCTTTTCCTGCAAGTTCAATTGATACTAAATCTTCTTTAAAGTATCCATACTTATCATATAGTGAAATTAAAGCTTCATATAATGACATACCTTTTTCTTTGTAGTATAAAGTCATTTCAGCTATTAACATTGATGCAACAACAGCATCCTTATCTCTAACGAAATCACCAGCTAGGTATCCATAACTTTCTTCAAATCCAAATAGGTAAGTGTTTGAACCACTTTCCTCAAACTCTCTCATTTTTTCTCCAATATATTTAAATCCTGTTAATACATCTAGAATTTCAATATTAAAGTCATTAGCTATTTCTCTAGCACCTTCTGTTGTAACTATTGTTTTAATTACACATCCATTTGAAGGCAATTTATTTTCTTCCTTTAAGGCACTTAAAACATAGTGAGTTAAAAGTAATCCAGTTTGGTTTCCAGTTAAAACTCTATATTCTCCATTTCCTTCTTTAACAACAACCCCAATTCTATCGCAATCTGGGTCTGTTCCAAAAATTATATCAGCATTTTCCTTATCAGCTAATTCCATTGCTAATTTAAATACCTTTGGATCTTCTGGATTTGGATATGGTGCTGTTGGGAAGTTTCCATCTGGCATTTCTTGTTCCTTAACAACTAATACATTTTCATATCCAAGTTCAGTTAATACTCTTCTAACTGGTACATTTCCTGAACCGTGAATTGGTGTGTAAACAATCTTAAGATCCTTTGCACATTCACTAACTAAACCACTTCTAATAGTTAATCCCTTAACTTTTTCTGTATAAGCCTTATCAACTTCTTCTCCAACATAAGTTAATAATCCTTTTTCTAAAGCATCTTTCTCTTCCATTAATTTCATTTCTGAGAAATCCTTTATGTTGTTAACACATGTTATGATTTGGTTTGCCTTATCGTCAGTTACTTGACCTCCAAACTCATCATAAACCTTATATCCATTATAAATCTTTGGATTATGTGATGCAGTTATAACTATACCACCTGTACATCCTAAATGTCTTACTGCAAAAGAAAGTACTGGAGTAGGTCTTAATTCTTCAAACAAGAAAACTTTAATTCCATTTGCACAAAGGTTTAATGCTGCTGCCTTTGCAAACTCCATTGACATATTTCTTGAATCATAAGCTATAGCAACTGATGCATTTTCTTTAAAGTTTTTGTTTAAATAATCTGCAAATCCTTGAGTTGCCTTTGAAACAGTATATATATTCATTCTGTTAGAGCCCGCACCTATTATCCCTCTTAATCCACCTGTCCCGAAGTCTAGCTCTTTATAAAATCTATCTTCTAGTTCTTTTTCATCTTGAATTTCTCTTAATTCACTCTTTGTTTCTTCGTTTATTATCTCAGATTCTAACCAATAATTTAATTTCTCTCTAAATGTCATTAAATATACCTCCTAATTATTGTACGGGAATATTATACAATATTTTCTTCTGTTAATAAATAGTTTATTTGTTAATTTTGAAAGATTTGTAAATATAAATTTCAGTAAAACCTATACATAGATTACATTATATACTTAAAGTTAAGTATTATTTAATGTTATGTTAAACCATTGGTTAAATTCCATTATTTAAAGTTGATGAAGATAAAGTCTTCTTTCTCCTCATCAACTTTAGTCTTATGCCTTTGCCTCTTCTTTTTCTTCTTCAGCTAATTGAGCATTTAATCTACTCTCATTGCTTACAGCAGCTATTACAGTTTCTAAATCATCAATAATTGAAATTTCTCCACCAACTTCTAAATCACAATATCTATATACTGATCCTGAATGAGCCGATGAAACATCCACTGAAAAACTCTTTGGTAATTTATTAGCTGCACAGCTTACCTTAACAACACCCTTTTCTTTTTGAAGAATTTGGCCTTTATTTGCAATCCACTCTTCCCCTATAAAGTGTATTGGAACTTCACTTGTAACCTTTTTATCTCCATCTATAGCTTCTAAATCAAGATGAATTACTTTGTGAGTCACAGGATCTCTTTGAACATCTTTAATTAATGCATCATAACTTTCTCCGTCACAATTAACATTAACTAATCCATGTTCTCCTCCTGAAGTAAACTCTCTTCCTAGCTCCATTTCCCCTATTTCAAATAATAGGTTCCCTAATTTTTTACCGTATAATACTCCTGGAACTAACCCCTTTTTTCTTAGCTTACTTGCACTTTGTGCATTTGTTTTTTCTCTTTTATTTACATTTAAGTTTTGCAACTTTATTCCTCCTTATAAAACATAAACTTTTAACTTCTTAACCTTTTTTAATTATTCCTAAAAATTAAGGTTTTTATTCAAAAATTTATTATTTTATTTAAGGAAGTTTATTTTCTATAGATTTTTTAGGTTTTTTACACTACTTGCCCAAATAAATCCAACTACTAATAACATTCCAAGAGTTAACATAAGTGAAAATACCCCTATAACCATAGTTAAAACAATTCCAGATAAGGCTACCCCTCCTGCAACCATTGGTATTTTTCCAAAAGCTCCACATATTTTATTAAATCCATCTAAAGCTTCTAATTTCTCCTTTTCTACAAAGGTATACTTATATAAATTCTTGTTTTTAATAATATCTATCCCCATATAAAATAATCCTGCTGATATTAAAATATAAAGCGCATATACTACATAAATCATTATTTCAATTCTCCTCTATTAAAATTTTCTTCTGAAAAAACTTCTATTCCATTTTCCCTTAAAAGTGCTGTTGTAACACCCATACCTCTTATTTTTCCTCCGTTAAACTTCCCATTATAGATAAAGTTACTTCCACAGGAGGGACTATTCTCTTTAAGTATTGCCTTTTTAATATTAAGATTCTTACAAAGGGTAAGCACTTCATTTGCTCCACTTAAAAACTCCTTAGTTTTATTATCACCATCTTTATTAATAACTTTTAAATCACAAATAATTTCACAAGGAACCCTTGGAGTTTCCATTCCACCTAATTGTTCCGGACACACTAAAATACCCTTTCCTGACTTTACAAGTTCTACTACTTCTTTAATAGTGCTACTCTTTCCATTATATCTACAATTTACCCCACATAGACATGCACTAATTATGTACATAAAATCTCTCCTTTAACGAAAATAATGTATCTTTAACATTATATTAAAGATACATTATTTATTCAACTATATGTAAATTTTATTTCTCGTCCCACTCTATTTTTTCAATATACATTTTCACAAGTTCTTCACTCATTTTTGGGTTAATAGTATCCTCATGGGCAATAGTAATAATAGACATAGCTATTGCAAATTTAACAGTATCTCTAACTGATAATTTGTTTTTATAACCATATCCAACTCCTGCAACAAAAGAATCCCCTGCACCAGTTGTATTTTTTATTTTAGAAGCTTTCCCTCTAACCTTACCACTTTCATTCTTGTTTGCAAAATATATTCCATCTTCATCTAAAGATATAAATACATTCTCTACTCCAAGTGATAGGAAGAATTCCCCTGCCTTCTTTAAATCATCCTCTGATTCTATTTTTATTCCTGTAATAATTTCCGTTTCATATCTATTTGGTTTTACTGTGTGGAAATACTTTATTAAATGCTTAACTTTTTCAGCCTTTGCAGCTGATACTGGATCAAGTATAAACTTAGTTTTTCCATAATATGTAGTAAGTATATATTCAAGTAATTCTGGATTATCTGCATCTAAAATAGTATATTCTGCATTGCAAATTATCTCTCTTTTAGAATCTATAAACTCACTATCCATTTCATCTAAGCTTTCCATATCAACTACTGCGGATACCATTTCACCATTTTCATCTAAAATAGCCATATATGTTGGTGTGCAACCATCATCAAGCATTAGAGAGTGTTCCATGCTAAAACCTATCATTCTTGAGTGATCTAACATACTTCTTCCTTGTTCATCACTTCCTAAAATAGAAATAAATTCTGTATCAACGCCAACTCTAGCCATATTTTCAGAAATATTTCTGCATACTCCTCCATGAGATATTTTTATATTCCCTGGTATAGAATCCTTTTGCTTATATTTATTTCTGCTAAACCCTATTATATCTACAATGGATGCTCCCATAACTAATACATATGAATCTTTTGTTTTCATTACTATCTCTCCCACTATATTTCCTTTTTTTCAATAATCCTATTATAGTGTACTGAAATAAAAAAATAAAGATATTTATTAATATTTTCGACATTTTTTTCGTTTTTTGTTTGCTTTTATGGATAAGAATCCCATGAAAACATTTTAAGCAAAATAAAAGGAGCATAAAATGCTCCTATTTAAGTTCAACTATTGTAACTCCATCTCCACCTTCTCCATAAGCTCCAAGTCTATAAGATTTTACATGAGGATGTCTTTTTAACATATCATTAATTGCTTTTCTTAACACTCCTGTACCTTTTCCATGCACTAGAGTACATTCTCCAAGATTTCCAAGGTATGCCTCATCTAAATACTTATCAGCTCTATAGCAGGCCTCTTCACCATCTAATCCTCTTAAATCCAATCTAGATTCTACACTTCTTAAATTAAGCTTAACTTCTCTTTTCTTCTTTTCTTTTTTAACAGCAGTTATAGCCACCATTCTTAAATCCTTAAGCTTAACGCTTATTTTCATTATCCCAGCTTCTACTAAAACTTCACCTCTATTATCAGGTTTGGAAATAACAGTAACCTTTTGATTTAGAGATGGTAAGAATGCATCCATTCCTAAGGTAACCTCTTTAATAAGTTCTCCCTCATCACTTCTAGAATCAAACATATCCTTTTGTTTCTTTTCTAAACTATCCTTAAGCTTCTTTCTCTCCTGCTCCAGTCTAGCTCTTCCACCACTTTCAATTCCAAGCCTTTCAAGCTCTCTCATGGCCTTTAAAATATCATCAGCCTCATCCTTTGCATTAGATACAATTTGGGCTGCTTCTCTCCTTGCCTCATCATATGCCTTATCTCTAGTTATATGCATTTTACTCATCTTATCTTCATATTCATTTTTAAGAATTAAAGCTTCTCTTTTAATTCTCTCAGCATCCCTAGCATCTCTCTTTGCTATAATACTCTTTTCTTGAAGATCTCTTATTAAATCCTCAAACTGAAGATTTTCCTTTGATAGGTATTCCTTAGCCTTTGATATTACTGAATTATTTAATCCAAGTCTCCTAGATATTTCAAAAGCATTAGACTTTCCTGGTACCCCAATTAACAACCTATAAGTTGGCTTTAAAGTTTCAACATCAAACTCAACTGATGCATTTTCAACCCCTTCTGTTTTAAGAGCATATCCTTTTAGTTCACTATAATGAGTTGTTGCAATAATTTTAGCTCCTCTATTTCTTAGTTCCTCTAAAATTGAAATTGCAAGGGCAGCACCCTCAATTGGGTCTG
>JBOFVP010000516.1:0-4463 GCA_051653165.1 Clostridium sp. | reverse complement strand
CCCTCTTTAGATACCTTTGAATTCATTTTAGCACCCTCTAAAATAAACTCTATTTCTTCTAAATCAACAGTAACACTAAAGTTATATATATCTTTAATTGTTAAGTTGTTTCCAGTATCATTATTATCTGAGTCCTTTTTTTCTAACTTCTTCTCATATATAATTTTATTATTTTTTTCTATTAAAATCACATTTATATGCTCTCTACAAATAATAACGGTAACATAATCATCACCTTTATGTACTTTTACACCTATATATAACTTTTCCTCAGTCTGCTTTTGAGAAATCTTTATTATTTTTTCTTTTAATATTTCTTTAGCAGCCATCAATTCCTCTTGTGAAAAATCAGATAAAATTTCTAGTTTTTTTATAGAGTTCTTTATACTAGCTCCTAAAGCTACTGATATATCTAGCCCCACCATTCCAGTTCCTGGAATACCAACTCCTAAAGCATTTTTTATTATATTTGCACTTAACTCCAATTCTATGCTATCTGGCTTACACCCTAAGTTTTCTACTGCCATTGAAACTGCATACGCAACTGCAATTGGCTCTGTACACCCTTCTGCTGGTACTAGCTCATTTTTTAATATTTCTATAAACTTATCGCACATATTATCCCCTTTTCTTATATAAAACTAGAAACCCTAGGTATTATCTAAGGTTTCTAATTACTTATCATATTAATCTCTATACATTATAAAACTCTGTAAATACTTTTACTGTATATTCATTATCCTTAACTGTTGCCAATTCTCTTATTGAGTGCATTGCTAAAATAGGTGCTCCCATATCAACTACTGGAATAGCTAAATCTGCTGAACTCATAGGACCAATTGTTGATCCTCCTCTTACATCTGATCTATTAACAAATGTTTGGAATGGTACATTTGCACTGTTACAAACTTCTGAGAATATTGATGATGAATATGAATCAGTTGAATAACTTCCACTTGCTGCAAGTTTTAAAACTGGCCCTTTTCCAAGCATTGGTCTATTTGTTGGATCATGCTTTTCTGGACTATTTGGATGAATTGCATGTGCTAAATCAGCAGAAATCATCATTGAATTAGCCATTGTTCTAAAGAACTCTTCTTTATTTTTCCCTAATGCAATGCAGATTCTCTCTAATGTAGTTTTTAAAACTGAACTTCTTGCACCTTGTTGAGTTTGGCTTCCAATTTCCTCATTATCAATACAAACCATAACCTTTGTACATAATGTATCTTTTGATGATAATAATGCTTTAACTCCTGCAAATACCATCCATTGATCATCTAATCTTGATGTTGATATAAACTCATCATTTATACCCATAATACATCCTTTTTCATGCTCATATAAGAATAAATCAAAGTCTAGTATTTCCTCTTTAGAAACTTCAAGATATTCAGTAATTAATTCAATTAAGAATCCATTATTTTCAAGGCTATCATTAACAAATCCTGCTAAAGGTAATGTATCCTTTTGTGCATTAATATTAAATCCTGCATTTACCTCTCTATTCATATGAATTGCTACATTAGGTATTATAAGTACTGGCTTATTTATATTTAAAAGTTTAACTTCTGGCTTTAATGGATTTTTCCCTTTTACTACAACTCTTCCAGCTATACTTAAAGGTCTATCAAACCATGTGCTGTATATTGGCCCACCATAAACTTCAGTATTTAATTTAACATAATGATTTTCAACCTTCATTTCTGCATTTGGCTTAATTCTAAAGCTTGGTGCATCAGTATGAGCTCCTATTAATCTAAATCCATGCTCTTCAATTTCTCCGTTTCCTACTTGAAATGCAATAACAGCTGAATCATTCTTCACAACGAAATACTTTCCATTTTTATTTAATTCCCATTTATCAGTTTCTTTTAATTCACTATAACCGTTATTCTTTAATTCCATTACAATTTCATTTGCACAATGATATTGTGTTGGGCTTTCATATATAAAATCTATTAATTCTTGAGCTAATTTTTTGTCCATAGTTATCTTCTCCTTTTGCTTTTATCTAATTATATATTGTCCAATTATTACAATTTAACAAATTAAAATAATATTCTTAATTATACCACATTTAGTGAATTTATTGTTTAATTTGTTATTTTTTACTTTAATTTATTTGATAAATAAATTTCATTAAGTTAGAATAAAATAAGATTAATTATTAAAATAAGGAGTACATTATTATGATTTCTAATTTACTTATAAAGAAGTTCATTAAAAATAGTGACGATATTACAAACGATAAGGTTAGAAGTTCCTACGGTGTTCTTGGTGGTGTTGTTGGTATCGTCGTTAACACTATATTATTCTTAGTTAAGTTATCTGTTGGTTTATTGTCTCAAAGTATTGCTGTAACAGCAGATGCTTTTAATAACTTATCAGATGCAGCTTCATCAATTATTACTATAATTGGCTTTAAAATGGCTGACAAACCTGCTGATGCTGAGCATCCTTTTGGACATGGTAGAGTTGAGTATATTTCTGCATTAATAGTTGCTTTCATGGTAATATTGGTTGGACTACAATTTATAAAGTCATCTTTCGAAAGAATTATCAATCCTGAAGCAATTAACTTTGAAGTAATACCCTTTGTCTTACTTTTAATATCAATATTTTTAAAATATTGGCTTTCTGTATTTAATAAATTTATAGGAAATAAAATTAATTCTTCAGCATTAAAAGCTGCAGGTGTTGATGCTCTTGGAGATGTCTTTACATCTTCATGTGTAGTAATTTCATTTTTAATAGCTAAATTCACTACCTTCCCATTAGATGGATATATAGGAGTTGTTGTTGCTGGATTTATTGTTTTTTCTGGATATTCTTTGGTTAAAGAAACCTTAAATCCTTTATTAGGAGAAGCACCTGACCCTGAACTTGTAAAAAGTATTGAAGAGATGGTTTTATCTTATGAGCATATTAGTGGTGTTCATGATTTAATTGTTCATAATTATGGGCCTGGAAGATGTATGGCTTCAATCCATGCCGAAATACCTGCTGACATTAATATAATGAAAATTCATGATATTATTGATGATGCTGAAAGAGAAATATCTGAAAAGCTTAGGATTTATTTAGTAATCCATATGGATCCTATTTGTTTAAAAAATGATGAAATAAATCAAGCCTATTCAGAAGTTAAAAAAATAATTAAATACAACCCTTTAATCAAATCAATGCATGATTTTAGAATAGTTGGAGAGGGATTAAAAAAGAACTTAATTTTTGATATTGTTGTTAATCCTGTAAGCTTAAAAAATATTATGACTGAGGAAGAATTAAAAAGTGATATTTCTTCTGCTATAAAAGATATTCATCCTAATTATAATTGCATAATTACCGTAGACAGAGATTTTACAAATTAATATAAATTATTTATTTTAATAATATTTTTTATGTTATACTATAAGAAAAAAACAAATATAAGGTTATATTTGTTAATTTAAGGGGGGTTTTTTAATGTTTTGTACTAAATGTGGACAGATGTTAAATAATGATAACATGTGTACTAATGAAAATTGTCCATCAAAGACCATGAACAATTCAACTACTTTTAATTCTGCAAATGAGTTTACTCAACAACAGAATGATAACTATCAGCAATCTTATGGAAATGATGGTTTCAATCCTAATCCTTATGGATATAGAGATTCTCGTTATAATAACGAAGCTTCTCAAGACCTTATGCTTTTTATTGGAGAAAAAAATACTGAATATTATATGGAAAAGTATACTAGATATCAACAAAATGAGAGCTTTTCATCTTGGAACTGGGCTGCATTTTTCTTAAATATATACTGGTTACTTTACAGAAAAATGTATGGATATGCAGCTGCATTTTTTGGAGTTCAATTTGTTATTATCTTACTTACAAGCGTATTTGCTCCAATTCTAAATCTAGCCTTAGCTATAGGTTTTGGTATGTTTGCAAATCAAATATATATTAAGTTTGCTTTATCAAAGGTTAGAGGTCTTAAGTTTGCAATACCTGGCATGAGTGTTGAGGATATTAAAAGACGAATTGCTGCAAATGGTGGTACAAACTTAGCTGCTCCACTTATATTGCTAGGAATTGTTGTAGTTCTATCCATAATACTTTTTGTACTATTTGTTTTTGCTTTTGCAGCATTTGATGGATATTATAGATATTACTATTAAAATAAATTAAGGGATGCAATTTGCATCCCTTTTAAAATTCATTATGAAATCTATAGAACTTTCGATAAAAAATCAATTGTTCTTGGATTTTGTGGATTGTTAAATATCTTTTTTGGTGTCCCTTGTTCTACAATGTTTCCACCATCCATGAATAAGATTCTATCCCCAACTTCTTTAGCGAATCCCATTTCATGTGTTACTACAACCATTGTCATTCCTTTTGATGCCAAATCCTTCATAACATTTAGAACTTCCCCAACCATTTCTGGATCTAATGCTGATGTAGGTTCATCAAA
>JBOFVP010000515.1:0-2451 GCA_051653165.1 Clostridium sp. | reverse complement strand
TTTCACAGTATTATTCTCATAGCAATCACTTGATAACTAAGTAGTTATCTTGAGGTTTAATGCGTGATTATTCAAAAGTTTTTAATAAATGTTTTTATTTATCAAATTATATAAATCCAGTGATATGAATGATTTAAATGAAAAAATCACATAATAATTTTTTAGATTATCAATGTGATTTTATTCTAATTAGTTCATCTATTTTACTACTATGTTTTTTACTATGATAAAGAAATAGAGTCCTCATATAATTCATGTGGACTAATATCTTGACCATTTGGCCATTCTATTCCAATTCCATCACAAATTATTTGCACAGATGAAAAATAATCAATTGAAAGCAATTCACTATACCAATCACCATTAATATATGGTTTAACATCAAACTCTTTTTTTTCTCCTGAAGCATAGATTAGTATTAACTTATATTCTTTTGTAGGTGTAACATCAATTATTTTAGGTTGAAGCATATTTTTGTCCTCCTACTACTTTAATGGATCTATTCTAAAGAATTGTTGACCTTCTGATAATAGTTTCCAGTTAGCAAGTAAATCTTCACGATGAATTTCTATCCAAGCATCAACTAATTTTTGTTTATTTTTAGGAATAGCACCCTCTAAAATATCACCATCAAGTGAAACAACTACTTCTTCACCAGAATATTCAGCGTGAATATGAGGTATATTATGTTTTCCACCTATTTCTCTATACATTCTAATTATAATTCCATAAAAAATACTTATTGTAAGCATTTGTTTTATTATCCTTTCGATACAATATTATTACTTTCATTATACCATACAAATTATTAAGGGCAACTAGAGAAAATCGTACACAGAGGGTATAGTTTGTACTACCCTACAAATTCCTATTTACGTATTAGTTTAAGATTGTGTTTCAAATTTACTTTGCATGACTTTCTATATAGTTGTATATGACCTCTAATTCCGCCTCAATATTTTCTTTTTTTATATACTCATATCTAGGCATCCAAAAATTTAAAATATCATCTAAATCATCTTTAATTTCTGGAACAATCTTCATAAGGTATTCGTAAGCAAATTTGTTGGCATCCTGCTCATTTGGACTCAATAAATAAATTTCCGTACAGTAACCTATATCTTTATCTAACTTACAATGTTTCCATTCATTCTCTACTATCTTGTAGGCATTTCCGTCATACATTATTACATAATCTAAGCTTCTCACAAGTATTGAATTAAATAAAGATTTATATTTATATTGAATCGCATGTCTAATTTCGTGAATTAATGAGTAGATAGGAGTTATCGAATCATCCATTTTAGCCTTTTCAATATTAAAATAAATTTTGTTTTCTAACGTGTTTATCATTGCATTTGCATTCTCGTATCCTACAGGCATATTACTATCTATTGCCAAGTCTAATTTATTTTCAAGACTTATTTTATTAAAAATCTTATATATAATTTCTTCTTTTTCACAATTCTTAGCTTTATCCCACCTTAAAATTTCCTGTTTCAATAAATTTTCCCCCATTCTAATTCACCCCACCATTTAATACGATTGTGAGTCTGTTACAAAATACAATTAATATCTTATTTGAATTCATTAGGGATATCCTTTTTAGACATATACTCCTGTTTCTCTTCAATTATATACCCTGTTGAATTTTTATTTATGGTTAATACTATTGGTACTCCTAACCCCTCGCTTATCTTCTCTGTGCCATTAATAACTTTAACATCAAGAGATAGATACAAAAGTATTTTATCATCTTTTGAAATATATTTACTCTCTAGTATTTCTGCCTCTATTTTTGTAAAATTAGTGTAATGATTCCCCATGTTTATTGAATTATAAATATCTTTAGTCATTACTTTTGAAACTTCTTCAGTATATTTAACTTCATTTTTGAGAACTGATAAAAATATGTTTTGAATAGTATCTTTTTGTTCACCTGAAAAACTTAACTTTGGTTCCCCTGATGATTTACAGCCTATTAAAACAAATGAAGCTACAATTAAGACTAACATAAAGAATTTCTTCATAATTAACACCCCCTAATTCATTCATATACTATTATATCAAATATGATATTGCAATCTATGAATTTATGATTACACATTGATTAAAGAAAATTAACATTATCATATTTTCTCAATTTTTCTATTGAATATAATAATTCTCTACCTAGTATCCTATATCAGTATATAATGGATATGAATCCAAAATATTTCATTTTTCATTTTTATTCTATAGGCTGAATCACTTGGTATTCTTATTGTGATTCACTTATCCGCAACCTACCCAAATATAATTTCCTATAGAATTAAAAAAGCTAGAGATTTCTCCCTAGGTCCCCTATTTATCTTATCACTACAATTTCTAACATTCCTACCTCTGCAGATGGAAGCTAAGCACTGCTACGCTCCTAGATAAGTTCTTCTAAGAATCAGATCGTGTAATCTT
>JBOFVP010000514.1:0-2708 GCA_051653165.1 Clostridium sp. | reverse complement strand
TATAAAAAGTTGCAGTAGTATCTACACTGCTATGACCTGCTAGTTTACTTACTGTTGAAATTGGTACTCCTCTATTAATTAACCTTGTACAGAATGTATGTCTAAATGTATGAGGCTTTAGTTTATTTACCATTCCTATGTCATCAGTTAATCTTTCAAGCATTGTGTTTATAGCATCTCTTCTTAATGCTCCTTTTTGACCTATTACTAGGTATTCTGAATCTTTTACACTGTAATCTCTATCTTTAATGTATTCCTTAATTACATCAGCTAAATCGAATTTAAGTAGTACTTCTCTGAATTTACCTCCTTTTCCGTAAATCTTTATTGAGTAGTTCAAGAAATCAATATCTTTTATCTTGATGCTACATAACTCACTTACTCTAACTCCTGTATAAAGTAACAACATTACAACTACCTTATTTCTTTTACTTACTTTCTCCTCATTCTGTATGTAGAACAATATCCTCTCAACCTCCTTATCACTGTAAACTTCCACTTGTTTCTCTGAACCATAGGCTATCTTTACTCTATCCTTAGAATTTTCTACAACTATTTCCTTCATCTCCCCAGTTGCTACAAGGTATCTATTTAGTGCATGAATGCTATTTATCTTTTTATTGATAGTTGCTACCTCATAGTTATTCTCTACTAGGAAATTCTTATAGCTTACTACGTAGAATCGTTGTAATATACCATTGAATTCAACTCCTTTATCTCCTAGAAATTCTAGGAATGCTTTAATATCTCCAACATAGCTTTCAATTGTTTTAGGACTCTTTCCATCTTCAATTAGACTTATCTTGAAATCTTCTATTACTTGACACATAATCTCTACTCCCTTCAAATTCCTTAAATAGAAAAGAGTTAATGTTTCCTTGATTAGAAACATTAACTCTTTTATCAGATTTATAATATATATTTATTATCTATTTTAAATTCAGCTGATTTAGCCTTTATTTACAGCTTTTCAATCTGAATGGTATTCTTGTTCACATTTTATGAAATCTCTTCTTTATGATGCCTTTTCAGTTGTTTTTGATGTATTTATCTTTATTTATGTATTGTAATTTTCAATTGTCTATTCCCTTGGATGATTTTATTATCTATTGCTTGGTTATTTATTATAGTTTCTACATTGATTATTACTTTAGTTCTTATTTATCTTTTCTTCAATTTTTTTATTCTTATTTATTTTATTGAAATAGACTTTAGGTCTATTTCAATTATTACTTTCCTTTAGTTCTTGTTCCCCCCTATCCCCCCGTTCCTCTTTCTGAGTCCCGAGTTCCTATTTCCAAGTTCCATTATTTATATGTTTCATATTTTCAATTCTTTTTACTTTTTAGTGGAATTGATTTTTCTACTACATATTATATGTTCAGAGTTCCCCTCGATTTCAAGTGGAATTGTTGAGCTTAGGATTTCCTTAGCTTTCAGCTTACGGTAGTTTTCAATCCTAGTTATCTTGAGTTTTATAAATATTTTAGTGCATGAAAAAAAGATTAATGCTCCATTGCTGAAACATTAACCTTCCCAACTTCTTTCACTACATTATTACAATTATGTGGTATTAAAATTTCTTACATCTATTGATTTTACAATATTCTAATATTATTATTTTTTATGCAGTTAATTAATTCTTTATTATGCATCATGTTCTAAAAACATTATTTATTCTTGTTAAGAATTACTTTTATCTTCTTCTGCTATCCATGATAAAAACGCACTGTCTGAACCACCCATCTTAACAATTCTTCCCTTATGCATCATTACACCGAAATCATGTTCTTCATCCCATGAACACATAAAGTGAAATCCTACATATGCTATACCTTTGCTTTCAACATTTAAAATATAAATCCTTTTAGGATTAAGCATATTTTTAAACCCATCAATATCACTAACACTAGGCATAAATTCCTCTAATTCATCTTCGTCGTATCCATATTTCTCCTGCATGTCAGGATATTTTTTCATTAGTTCATTTAAAATTAGATTAAGTAAATTTTCTTGGTTAGATATAAGGTATTCATATGCTAACTTATGACTCTCTTCAAGTTTTTCAACTTTTGAATCACCACCTATATTTAAGTCTATATATCTAACATCCTTAAAAAAATTACTCCATGAATCTAATTGAATTTTTCCTCTCCATATTCCATTTATAAGTTCAACATTTGGTATTAACATTTTTATTCCTCCTTATTTTATGGTCTTATTCCTTTTCTTATAAGTGATGCTCCTCCAGTATGCCTTATTTCACCATGCAAATCACTTGGAACAAGCATTAAAGTTCGTCCATCTTCTACATGATGCCATGTATAACCTTTAGGTGTACTATTAAATCCAGCTGCTTCATTAGCCTTAATAAAATCATAATAAGCATCACCCTCAAGATTATTAACTGTAACTTTCTTTATACTATATGGTTCAAAATTAGGAAAACCTTCTTCACTAAATTTAACACCATCAGGGTATTTTTTAGCTAAATCTCCGCTTAATTCATATGTTTTACCTGCATATTTTTTATTTATTATTCTGACTCCATCTAAATCAGCTTTAGCCGCCCCCTTTATAAGCTTATCAACACTCCCATTTCCTTCATCAATAATCTTTTTAATCTCATCAATATCTTTAGGCTCAATTCCCTTAAATTTTGAATCAAACTTATTAATATATTCATCAATATTTTTTGTTTCTGTTAT
>JBOFVP010000513.1:0-2978 GCA_051653165.1 Clostridium sp. | reverse complement strand
TGTAAATTGAAAAAGTAACTTCCGTTTTTTTACTTGAACAGAAGTTAGTCTTGCAAAAAGTTTGATATAATTAATATGATATTTGTTCTGAACATATTAGGAGGAGTAATTATGTCAAATAATAAATCATGCAAGGCGGTGTTTGTCAAGCTAGTTGTCGTATAAATATGAAAAAATATTAAAGATTTGTTTTATATAAATTCTCCTTAAATATAATACCATAATAGTAATAATATTGAAGTTAAATATTATAGTAAATTTATGAAATTATATACATAATTTTACATCAACCTATATTTCGCTTGTCCTTTGTTTCATTAGTTGGATTAAGGAATTTGCAGTAATAATATTCAGTAATAGTCATTAAATCAATAGAAATAAAATGACTTAAACCCTAGCTATAATTTGCCGTTTAACATGGCGATTAGCGAAGTTAATATGACCTCTGCTGACTTCTGATAGTTCAGCTATATATCACTATATAGGTTATTGCTCTAGAAATTCATCTTTATTATCAATATATCTATCAGACCTCCCCAGGTAAAAGCAATAACCTTCATCTCATATATCTGCTACATTTACTCCTAAGGTTTCGGGGAGTGTTGGACTTTGTTTTGTTTGACAAACTCGTCCTACCTTAATAAGCCTTATATGTAGTTCGTGTTCCTCAGACCAAGACTTTGCCTCCGACTTCCTTCAGATTCCACCTCACAATAGACACCCTTGTCATTGGCTAGTGGTTCCCACTACCAATCCCACAACGGACTTTCACCGTCAAGTTATTGCCCATGTTGGGCACACCAATAAAAACAACTGAATCAAATTCAGCTGTTCTTCTAAAACTTAACACCATCCAACTAATCTTTATATATTATCTCTAATAATTTTGGTTCTCCATAGATACGTTTCACCGTGCCGTAAGTAAAAAGTTTAGACTTCCCCAAATACACTATAATTAATAATATTTCAAATTCAAGTTTTAAGTAAATTTTTTTATAAAAATAGGACAGGTTTCACCTATCCTAACAATTCTTATCCCTTAAATCTTTAATTTCTTTTATATCTAATCCTGTTTTTAATGCTATAGTTTCATTATCTAAAACATCTAATAGGTTTCTAGCTATTTCTACTGCTTTCCTTTCTTCTGCCGAACTAATCATGTTTGCCCTTTCATGTAATGATGTTTCTCTCTCATAATAAATCCTCATAGTTTCTTCATCACTACTTAAATCTACTAATTTCTGTTCTGCCTTTTTAATTGCTTCCTCTATACTCAACAAGTTACTTTTTCTCCTTGATTTATCTTCAGTTAAATATTTTCGTTATATACTTCTTCTATTAACTCAATACTTACTTCAAGCATTTCTGAAATTAACTCTTTACTCATTCCTTTTGACAACATATTTCTAATTGCAACTTTAGCTCTATTTAAATCTCCTCTTTCTTCTGCTGAACTAATCATGTTAGCCCTTTCATGTAATGATCTTTCTCTCTCATAATAAATTCTCATAGTTTCTTCATCACTACTTAGGTATTCAATTTTTTGTTCAGCTTTTCCTATCGCTGTATCCAAACTAATCAACTCCTTTAATGTAGTTTCAGATATATCTTTTTCTAAAAACATAAGCCATCTCTCTATATCATTTTCTCTATAATCTTTATCTTTTTTCATTCTAAACTTAGGTAACTCTAAAAAATGAATCTCTACAACATCAGTTAACATATAATCTTTCTCAATGTCTTCCCATAAATGAAATGATGATTGATAGCTTTCTGTTCCTAAGAATTCAAAATCTAAAATGTTAATAGTTATTACTTTTTCTAAACTTGTATAATCTTGCCCTTGCTTTATATTTTAAAGATACATCTTTCCCCAATAAAATAATGTTCTCTTATCCATATTTCCTTGATCAGTAAGCTGTACTTCTATATCTATATTTTCGCCTTTAGAGGTTTTTGCACGTACATCAATAATTCCTGTTTTATCTAAAATTAATTCCTTCGTTAATTGTTTATTATCTATGATTTCTAACTATACAATCTTATCTTTATTAGTTCTTTTTAATACAGCATTTATGAATGCTATTAAGATATCTTCATTTCCTTTTTCTCCAAATACTTTTTTAAATATAAAATAATTTAAAGGTTTGACTTTTCTCATATATAACTTACCTCTTATTCTTAATCTTTAGTTAAATTATTATCTTATATCTACTTTATTATAACATTAATTGAAAATTTATTTAATAGTAACTTGATTTTAATTTATATCTACTTATACTATAAATATCTTTTAGTTCCTTAAAAGTTCTTTGAAAATCAAATACTAATTCCTAATATATTTTATAATAATTTTGGTTCTCCACAGGTACGCTTCGCCGTATTGTAAGTAAAAAAGTTTAGACTTTCCCACATACAATATAATTAATAGCATTTCAAATTCAAGTTTTGATTATATTTTTTTATAATAAATAAGATAGACTTTAAAAGCCTATCTATTTTAAATTACTATTTAATTCTTTTACCTTTTCTATTGAAAGCTGTGTCCCCTTAGCTACTGTTTGAATATTATTGTCTTTCCAATGTCCTATTCTTGCAACCATCTCATCAGTATTTATTCTTTTTTCTTCTTTATTTTCATTATAATAAATTGATTTATAAATAGAAGTTTTTCCTGCACCATTAACCCCAGCAAATATAGTATAATTTTTCATATTATTTACCTATGACTTTCATTTGCTCTCTTTGTAATAGAATGTTAGATAAATTGGCATAAAAATCTTGTATTTGCTCCATATAAAACCTTTGTGCTTACATTCCATTTATCAATAGGATTTTCCTTTACATAACAGTAATAATCCCAATATAACTTTTGACCAATAGGAGTTTCTATAGTCATCTTATGCTGTAAACATTCTGGTGTTATATTAAACCACATCATCATATTATCTATAATTCTTTCCATATTAACTACTGGT
>JBOFVP010000512.1:0-11148 GCA_051653165.1 Clostridium sp. | reverse complement strand
ACAACTATTACTTACTGTAATAAAGGGGTAACAGGAAATGCAGCACAAAATATTTTAATAAATCATGGTTTTAAAAAAGTGTATAACCTGTCAGGTGGACACAAATTTTATAAGGCTACTAAAAAGTAATAATGATTGGCGGAATGAAAATGGAAAAGGGAAATAAGAAATTAGAAGGAATAGGATTCTTTGAAAAGTACCTAACAATACTAGAAAATATTTTAAGGAAGAAGTTTAGATAATAGAGAAATATAAAAAGAAAGGTGATTGAATTTTAGTGTTTAATCACCTTGTATAGTTTATTTAGCTTAGATTAGATTAGGATAAGAATTAAGTTAAAGTTTCTTATATAACATATAGCTTGTACATCCATATAAATTCCAATTTGACGATTATATACAAGGCACAAATTAAAAGTTCAGTAAATTATTTTACTGGACTTTTAATTTTGGCAAAAACATATTATACATCAAAAATTAGGAATAATTCTATGATTACATGCGTAAACATTAATATAAGGTTGTGATTACAGCTGTAATTTAAGGAGGAACAAAGATGATACCAAAAATATCAGAAGCAGAATGGCAAATAATGAAATTAATATGGAAAAGTGAAGGAACAACATCAGGAGAAATAATCAAAGAAATAAGCATAAATTCAGATTGGAAAATTACAACAATTAAAAGTCTAATAAACAGACTCCTAAAAAAAGAAGCAATAGGTTTTGAAAAAAGAGGAAGAGAATACTTTTACTTTCCATTAATAAAAGAAAGTGAATGTATAAAAGAAGAAAGTAAATCATTTATAAACAGATTTTTTAATGGGTCAATAAACACAATGCTAGTTAACTTTGTTAAAGAGGAAGCACTATCAAAAGAAGAAATAAAAGAGTTAAGAGAAATACTAAATAATGCCGAAAGCAATAGTAGGGAGTAACTCATTATGAAAGAATTATTAGTACAAGCTACTATTCAGGGAACAATATTAGCTATTTTCCTATTATTAATTACTAGTCTAGCAAAAAATAAAGTTCACCCTAAAATCATGTATTATATATGGTTTATATTAATTATAAAGTTAATTTTACCTATGGGACCAGAAAGTCAATTTGGGGTTTTTAACCCATCCTACAAGGAAGAAATAGTACCAACTACCAATGTTATAAATATTGGGACAACTAAAGAAGTAAATGAAATAACCATAGATTATAAAGAAATACATGAGGAAGAACTTAAAAGTACTAGTTACCTTAAATATGGAATGATTGTATGGACTGGGGTATTCATGGTGTTGATATTTAAAGGAATCATAAGCTATATAGCCTTATCAATAACAATTAAGAGATATGGGGAAAGATTATTTAATGAAGAGGACATACCTTTAATTATAACTGACAGGGTAAATGTACCAATGATATTTGGGATAGTAAATCCTAAAATTTTAATACCAACTAATATTTGTTTTAGTGTTTCTAAGGAGGAACTAAATTTTATCATTAAGCATGAAATGGTTCATCATAATAGAAAGGATAACCTTGTAGCCCTAATAATTTGGACAATAAAATGTATTTACTGGTTTAACCCAATAATTATTATTGCTATGAATAGGATGAAAAAGTATTGCGAAATTTCTTGTGATGCTAGTGTAATTAAGGATTTATCAATATTAGAAAGGGGGAAGTATGGGCATACAATAATTAATATCATTAAATATGTAAGCTACAAAAGGGAGTATGTTGTGGCAACTGGAATTGTTAATAATAAAAAGGAAATAAAGGAGAGAATTGAAATGGTGGGTAAGAATAGAGTGTTTAGTAAGAGGTCAATAGGTTTTTCTCTTGTTGTTGTAATGGCAATAGCTATAATTGGATTAACTAGTAAAACTCAAGGGATAAGCAATAATGCCAGTGCAAGTGGTATGAGTGCTAATTTAGATGAGGTTAAAAATAGCAAGGTTAAGGGAGATGTAATTATATATAATAGTCATTATAGTGAGAAGTATTCAGATGAAACTACAGTGGTTCATGGAGCTAAAATCCTTGAGAAATCCTTAAATAATAGGGGGATTAATGCAAAATATAGAACGGTATTTGAAGGGGAATATGTTGGATCATATGAAAGAGGAAGTGAGTCAATAAAGAATGGTGTGGAAGATTATGAACATAGCCTATTAATTGATGTTCATAGGGATGTTAAGAATGATGGGACATTAGATGGGAGAAGGGCTATAAGGGTTGTATTGTCTGAGACCTCTCCAAGATATGAGGAGAATAAAAGGGTTGCTTTAGGTTTAATAGAAGAACTTAAAAAGCATAATGTAGTTGTTGGTGTTTATTCTTATAAGAATCCTAAGGTGGATTTTAATTTAGATATTTCTGATAAGTCTATTGTTGTTGAAGTTGGAAATGTAAATTCAACAAGGGAAGATATTGAATATTGCATGAATGTTTTATCAGAGGGAATTTTAAACGTAACTAAGTAGAATTAATCAGAAAATAGGATAAAATTGCTAAATAATTGTTATTAATATATAATAGATAAAAAAAGGGGGCGATTTTATGATTCTTGAACAGTTTGATAAAAATAGAAATGCTGTAATTAATGCTTTTGACATTATTAGTCCAATTGATAAATTTCCTAAGATTGCAGTATCATGTTTTTCAAAAGTAACATTAGAAAGATTAGTTAAGGAGCTAAAAGGGGAAAAAATAGCTTCAACAACTACAGCGAATATGGAAATACCAATTTACAAAGTAAATTATAAAGATACAGAGGTTGCACTATTTATGTCCCATGTTGGAGCAGCAGGATGCATAGCAATAATAGAAGATATATTCTCAATGGGAGCTGAGAAATTAATTCTTTTTGGAACCTGTGGAGTACTTAATTCATCCATAGAAGATTGTTCAATAATTATTCCAAACAGTGCAATTAGAGACGAGGGAACTAGCTTTCATTATGCTCCACCATCAGACGAAATAATTGCAAACCCAAAGCACACAGATGCATTTATTGAAATTTTAGAAAGTCACAATTTAAAATATACAATAGGAAAAGTTTGGACAACTGACGGTATATATAGAGAAACCCGTGAAAAGGTAAAAATGAGAAAATCACAAGGGTGTATATGTGTTGATATGGAATGTTCAGCAGTAGCAGCACTTGCACAGTTTAGAGAGAAGGATATATTTCACTTTTTCTATGCTGCAGATAATTTAGACAGTGAAGTTTGGGACAAAAGAAGCTTATCCAATGAAGATAATCCATTAGAAAAGGATAGAATTGCAACACTTGCAATGGAGTTAGCATTAAAGATTGGATTAGAATAGGATGATAAATATTTGAAGGAAATTAAGTATTATTGTCTAGTAATGAGTAAAAAATATATAGAAAATCATTTCTCAGACATAAAGAATTACGCCAGTGTAGTTGAGGAGCGTATGGATGATTCATGGTGCACAAAGGAGTTTATGCATGAAGAAAATGCATATTATTTAGAAATGTGTAAGAAACACAATTGTAATTATACTTTAATTGATGATTTATCTCATGGCTACAAGTGCTTAGAATCACTTGATATGAGCTTTGGGAAATTTAAAAATTGACAAGTTTCGAGTTATATTGTAATATTAATACATACCGAACGAAAGTATGTAAAGGAGATTACTATGGCAAGAAATAAAAATCCAGAGATAACTATTAATCGTATACTAGATACTTCAATGGAATTATTTTTAAAAAAAGGCTATGATAATACAACTATACAAGATATTGTGGATGAGCTTGGTGATTTAAGCAAAGGTGCAATTTATCATCATTTTAAATCTAAGGAAGAAATAATAGAAGCCGTAATACCTAGAATATTTAGAGCATCTGATGAAGATTCTTTAGAGATGGAAGAAATGGTTTATGAAAATGGGTTAGATAAACTTAGAAAAACATTAATTATTTCATTAAAAAATCCAGCACAAAAGAGACTTATAGAAGCAGCACCTAATTTAATGAGAAACCCAAGGATATTAACACAGCAATTATTTGATATTGTAGATACAATAATACCACAGGCAATTGAACCAATTATAAAAGAGGGGATAGAAGATGGCTCTATTAAAACAAAGAATCCAAAAGAGCTTGCAGAAAGTTTCCTTCTACTTATGAATTTGTGGTTAAACCCATCTGTATTTTTAGTTGATAAAGAGACCTTTAGAAAAAAGTTTGAATTTTTAAAAGAGGTTTTAGAAACTTTAGGAATGCCAGTATTAGATGATGAATTTCTAGAAGTAATGGAAATGTATCGTAGCATTGTTGAGAAAAATAAAAAATAGCTGCCCAAGAGGCAGTTTAATTTTAAAATTATACATACCGAACGAATGTATTTAATTATTTAGGAGGAAAGAAAATGGAAAACAAAATAAAACTTTTAAACAAAAACTTTACATTAATGGTTATAGGGCAAATAATTTCCCTATTTGGGAATGCAATTTTAAGATTTGCACTTCCATTATATCTATTAGAACAAACAGGGTCAGCTGCATTATTTGGATTAGTATCAGCTTGTTCATTTATCCCAATGATTTTATTAACCCCATTTGGTGGGATTATAGCAGATAGAGTAAATAAGAAATATGTTATGGTTGCTTTAGACATAATTACAGCTATAGTTATGATTGGGTTTACTATTTTTGTAGGTAACACAAACTTAGTTGTTTTAATAATTGTTACCTTGATGATTTTATATGGAATACAAGGGGCATATCAGCCATCTGTACAAGCTAGCCTACCTTTTTTAGTTGATAAGGAGGATTTATTAAAGGGAAATGCAATAATAAACCAAGTTAGTGCATTAGCAAATTTAATTGGTCCTATAATTGGTGGGCTATTATATGGAGTATATGGGTTAAAGCCAATACTTTTATCAAGTATTATTTGTTTTGTCCTAGCAGTAATTATTGAAATGATTATGAAAATACCATATGTAAAAAGTGAAATTACAGAGGGGATTATTTCAATTGTTAAGAATGATATAAAAACAAGTGTAACCTTTGTTATAAAAGAGAAACCTGTGTTGTTTAGAACTATTATTATAATTGCTCTTTTCAATTTAGTTATAACATCAATGATTATAGTAGGAATTCCAGTTATTATAACTACTACTCTTGAAATGTCTAGCCAAGCTTATGGCTTTACACAGGGAGCTATTGCCTTAGGGGGATTAGCAGGGGGAATATTAACAGGTGTCTTTGTTAAAAAACTAAGAATATCTACAAGCTATATAATATTGTTTTTAGATATTTTGGCACTAATTCCAATGGGGCTAACTCTTATGGTAGGAGCGCCAGCTAAGATTTCATACTTTATTATAACTATTTGTTGCTTCTTTATTATGACAGTTTCAACTATGTTTAGTATTCAAATGATAACTTTTATACAACAACAAACTCCAGGTTATTTAATAGGAAAAGTAATGTCAATATGTTTAGCTATAGGAATGTGTGCACAGCCAGTTGGCCAAGTTATTTATGGATTCCTTTTTGAAGGATTAAATAATAATATTTATTTAATAGTTTTTGGAGCTTTTTTAGTAGGTTGTGTAATAGTTTTTATGTCAAAAAAAGTTTTTAGTAAATTAATTGACTTTGAAAATTAAAGAAAAGAAGAACATTATTAGATGAATATACATATAGAATTAAAATAGGGACAGTAGATTGGTTTGTTTAAAAGCAAAATAATATACTGTCCTTTTATTATTATCTAATTTCCTAAAAAAATATGAAATTTACACAAATAGCACCTCAATTTTAATGAAAAAAATTGTACTTCTATATAGGAGGGGATTTTTTATGAAGAATATCAAAACAATAGCTCTAGATATAGGGCACAACACAAAAGAGGACATAGGAGCAGTTGGAATCAAAAGAGAAGATACCTTAAATTTACAGGTTGGTAACCATGTTATTGAGAGATTAAGAGGGCTTGGAATTAACGTAATTAATTGCACACCTAAAACATCAACAAGCCTAACAAACTCACTTCAAAGTAGATGTGATGCTGCAAATAGAAGTGGAGCAGAGATTTTTATAAGCATACACCACAATGCATCTCCAGGGGGACATGGATGTGAAGGGTACTGTATTTTTGGAGGAATAGCAGAAAAAACAGGAAGAGAAATTTTAAATGAGATTTCTTCCCTTGGATTTAGAAATAGGGGAATGAAAAATGGAGGGGGACTTTATGTTGTTAGAAATACCATTATGCCAGCTTTACTAATTGAGTGTGCTTTTGTGGATTCTATTAGTGATATGGAGGGCTATGATCCTATTAAGGTTGGGGATTGCATTTTTAATGGTTTAGTTAGGGCTTTAAGTCTTCAAAATGATTGCTATTATGTGGTTTTACCTGGAGATACCCTATGGGGAATATCTAGAAAATTTAACACAACCATAGAGGCTTTAGTGTCTCTAAATGGTATTAAGGACAAGAATTTAATTAGGGTTTCTGATAGGCTTAGAGTAAGATAATAGAATTTTTAAGGGGTGTTTTTATGGATTATCATAGGGTTGAGATTTTGGTTTCTAAGGCTAAAAAGGGGGATGAACTTGCTAAAGGAAGTTTAATTAACGCTTTTAAGCCTTTAATAATTAAGCAAATTAGTAACTTTAAAATTGTAAGCTATGACTTTGATGATTTACTTAATGAGTGCAACTATATTCTTGTTAAGTTAATTAATAGCTACACTTTAGGGGATAATTCTTTTTCAGCCTTTTTTAAGGTTGGAATTAGAAATCATTTGCTTAATCTTTTGAAGAAAAACAATATTTGTGATGTTGAGGTTAAGTCATATGATGGGGTGGAGGAGATTGTTTGTGAGGACACTACTGTTTCTGATGGGATTTTTAATTGGGAGCTTAGGGAAGATATTAGAATGTCCTTAGAGGATTTAGCTAGTGAGGAGAGGGAGCTTTTAACCTTTGTGTATTTAAAGGGAAACAGTTTAAAGGACTTTTCCATACGTAAAAACATTCCTTATAGTACAGCTAGGCATAGGAGAGATATGAGTATTAGTAGGTTTAAGCGTATTTTGCTTAAGAATCGCATGTCATTTATTTATTAAGATGTGGAGGGTATTTTTATGAGAAAAACAAGGAAGAAAAAAGAGAAAACCATTGATAAGGATGATTTTGGTTTTATGGAAGAGGTTTCAGAAGAGGGATTTAGTGATGAGAAGGTTCAGGGAGAGGTTATAAAGACCTTTTCCTTTGATAGTTAAAAAGGAGGGATGATTTTTTATGGAGATTAATGAGTTTATAACCCTTATTGGCAACGTTGGGTTTCCTGTGGCTGTTTCTGCCTATCTTTTAATAAGGCTAGAAAAGCAAATAGTAACCTTAAGTGGCTCAATAAATAAGCTAAACACAATAATTTCAATGAAGTTTGGAATAATTATTGATCAAAATGAAAAAAATTTTTAATTTATACCTCAATTTGATATAAAATTTTTGTATTTATATATGTAAGGACTTTTGAGAGGAGGGAAAAATTATGGCAGTAAATAAAAATCTTGTAAGCAGATCATTAGTTATAGAAGCTAAAACTGGCTTAGATAATGGTGGAAATCCAGTTTACAGAAAGAAGAGTTTTCAAAATGTAAAAACTAATGCTACACCAGAGAACATTTTAGATGTTGCTGATGGTATTAGAGCTGTACTTGGAGTTGAAACTAGAGCAGCTTCAATAGCTGAAACACACTTATTAGTTAGAGAGTAACTAATAGTGAATAAGTAAGAGTGTAGTTTGAAATTTGTAGAGTTTTTAGAATCTTACATCTTCATTTAAAATGAGAGCTTTAAGGCTTAAGGAAAGGAGGGAATTTTATGGAGTTAATCTTAACAATGGTGTTTGTTGGTCAAACTGGTGAGAAATCAAGTTTCTCAGTTAGTGGAATCAAACAGGACATTACAGAGGCAGAGGTTGCAACTCTTATGAACTTAATAATCGCTAAGAATATCTTTATGACAAAGAACGGCGATTTAGTTAGTAAGGTAGGGGCTTCATTAACTGAGAAGGTAGTTACTAAGCTAGATGTGGCATAGGTTTAGTATGAAAATCTCAAAAGGGTTTAGCATTTGCTAAGCCCTTTTTTTATATAGTTTTTTAAACTTGGTTGTGGTAATATGGAAATATGTGTAAAGTATATGTTTATTACATATTAAAAAATTGGAGGGGCTATGAGATTAATTATTCACGATTTAAATGAGAGTTATAATAAAAAGGTTTCTGAGGGGTTTGGTAAGGATGGAAAAGAGCTTCACATTGTTTCAGATAATGGAACAATAAAGCATTGTATAGGGTGTTTTGGATGCTTTGTAAAGACTCCAGGACAATGTGTTATAAAGGATGGTTATGACAATATGGGAGAACTAGGGGGACGTGCAGAGGAGCTTATAATTATAAGTAAATGTGTTTATGGAACCTATAGTCCCTTTGTAAGGAATGTACTTGATAGGTTATTATCATATATTCATCCTGATTTTACAAGAAGAAATGGGGAAATACATCATAAACTAAGATATAATAACAGGATTAAAACAAAGGTATACTTTTATGGTGATGTAAGTAATGAGGAGAAAACTACTGGGGAAAAGGTAGTGAAGGCAAATATTATTAATTTTAATGGGATAGTTGAAGAGATTAAGTTTTTAAAAGGATGGGAGGAAATATTTAATGAAGGTAGCCTTAATTAATGGAAGTCCAAGGGGGAAAAATTCAAGCTCGTTAGCTCTTTTAAATGGCTTAAAGGAGTATTTACTTCAAGAGGAATTAGCTACGTTAGAATTAATGTGGAATACTCCAAGCTGTGAGGAGAAAGACTTTAGTAATTTATTAAAATGTAATGCAATAGTGTTTGCTTTTCCTTTATATATTGATTCTATCCCTTCTCATTTGCTTAGAAATTTAGTAAGCTTTGAGGAGTATATTAAGAAAAACAACTCTAATACTAAGGGTATTAAGATTTATGTAATTCTAAATAATGGTTTCTTTGATGGAAAGCAAAACTGTTTAGCCATTGAATCTATGGGGCATTTTTCTAAGAGTTGTGGCTTTGAATTTATAGAGGGAATTGGTTTAGGTGGAGGAGGAATGATACCTAGTGTTAAGGGTGTGCCATTTGGACATGGGCCTAAAAAGGGCATTGGTATGGAGCTTAAAAGGATGGCTTCTGATATAAAGAGTGGCAGTGGGAGTGGAAATGTCTTTGTTGAGATGAACTTTCCTGGATTTCTTTATAAGCTTTCAGCTGAGTTTGGATGGCGTATGCAGTTAAGGAAAAATGGATTAAGATTTAGGGATATTGGTCTTAGAAGGTGAAGGTTACAAGGTAGATACAAAGGAGAAGAGTGAGTTTATGGCTCAATTCCACAGGGATAATGACCCTGTTACCCTTCAATATTGTGATTATAAAAGTGATTATAGCTATTTAAATTATTCAGTTTCAGGAGGACAAACTTTTCAGGTTAGTCCTAAGGAGAAACTAAAATTTTATGTTACAAATGGGCAGGGTACATTAGATATTCCTATAAGATACTTAGGCTATATTAGAATGGTAGAAGATGTAGATTCTTCAGGAAAGGTAGATATAAAGGATTTAGCAAGTTTGGCAAAAAGTTATAATGTAAAATTAAGTAATGAAGGTAAATTTAATAGTGATGTAAATGATGTAACATCATCAGGAACTATAGATATATACGATATTGTAAAAGTTGCACGACAATTATAAAAGGTGTTTAGAATAAGAAATTATATTAATTTTATTGTATATAGGAAAGTCTAAAACTTTAATTTTGTATATTGGAGGAGTTATGAGTAGAGGATTAGAGGCTGTATATAAATTGTTAGCCATTGAAAATGATAAAGCTATTTATGGATATTCAGGTGATAATTTTAGCTTACCCTATGATAAAGAAATTGCACGTTCATATGATGGACGTATTGAAATATTATTGTCTGCATTTGATGATATAGACTCAGAGAATTTGTTTGAGAAAGAAAAAGTGATAGTTGTAAAAGAATGTTACTATGCAGAAAAAAACATGTATGAAGTTGATATTTTAGCGATTAGAACTATAAGTAGTATTTTAAGAAAATATAGAGATACAAATGAAATACCAAAACAAGGTCATTGGATTGTATAGATGTGTTAAATTTATAGCTGTAAAAATACCGTATCATAAGCAAAAATCAATTTACAAAATATGTTATAATGGATTTAAATAATTAATAAGGTATAAGGGGGTATTATGGATATATTAGTTTTAGGTGGAACAAGATTTTTTGGAAAGGTACTTGTAAATAAGCTTATAGATAAGGGGCATAATGTAACTATAGGAACAAGGGGACTTACTAATGATAGCTATGGAGAGAAGGTAAGTAGGATTATTTTAGATAGAGAATGTAAAGATAGTATAGAGAAAGCTTTAAAGGATAAAACCTTTGATGTTATATACGATAATCTATGTTATTCACCAAATTCTGCAAAAATAATGTGTGACATAATCAAAGATAAAACTAAAAAATATATAGTAGTGTCTAGTTCAGTAGTCTACGATTTCAATCCATGTAAAAAGAGAGAAGAGGATTTTAATCCAAATGAGTACAGTATAAAATATGGTGAAAGAAATGATTTTACTTACGCTGAGGGGAAAAGATTAGCAGAAGCAGTAATATTCCAAAATTACAATATACCTACAATAGCAGTAAGATTTCCAGTAGTTTTATCTGAGGATGATTATACTAAAAGATTATATTCATATGTAGAAAGCATAATAAAACAGGAAAGTCTTAATATTGATAATATGAAATGTGACCTAAGTTTTATTAGTAAAATAGAAGCAGGGGATTTTTTAGCTTTTTTATGTGATACAGACTATCAAGGTCAAATAAATGGTGCCAGTGAAGGAAGTATTACACTTAATGAAATTATCAAATATATTGAAGTGGTTACTAACAAAAAGGCTATTATAAAAGAGAAGGGTAAAAATGGAGCTTATAATGGCATGTTAGATTGTAGTTTAGATTTATCTAAAGCAAACAATTTAGAATTTGAGTTTAAAGAAGTTAGAACATATATATTTAACCTAATAGATAGGTATAA
>JBOFVP010000511.1:0-9601 GCA_051653165.1 Clostridium sp. | reverse complement strand
TAGGGATTATATTTTTGGTCCAAATACTCATCTAGAGAAAATAGATATACAAAAAAATCTAGGTAGACATAAGGTTATTTATAAAATACCTAGTATGCCATTACTTGGAGGAACTTATCAAATTGATGTAGGTATATTTAGTAATGAAGGTATAGTTAATATTGATTATAAGCAAGGTATATGTGAATTTAAGATTACTAATAAATATTTTTCAGAAGGTAAATTTTATATCAATCATGAATGGGAGGTTGTAAAATGAGAAACATACCATTTGACCAATACCAAAGATATAAAAATACACAAAAGGTTATAAATAATATAAGAAAACCAGGGGAAAAATTTAGAATTTTAGAGGTTGGTGCAAATGCACACAAAAATTTAGAAAGATTTTTACCAGAGGATGAGGTTACTTATTTAGATATAACATTACCAGAGGAGTTGAAGAATGATCCTCAATATGTTCTTGGTGATGCTACACAAATGAGTTTTGATGATGATTCATTTGATATAGTTATAGCATTAGATGTTTATGAACATATTCCAAAGAATAGAAGAGAGAGTTTTGTTGGTGAAATATATAGAGTGGCTAAGAGGATTTCTATAATTGCAGCACCGTTTAATAAACCTTTAGTTGTTGAGGCTGAAATTAGAGCTAATCAATATTATAAAACCTTAAGTGGTGAAAATCATATTTGGTTATATGAGCATATTGATTATGAACTCCCTTCTTTAGATGAGGTTAAAGGGTTTATACATAATAAAGGAATTGATTATATGCATTTTTCACATGGTTCTTTAAGAGTGTGGGAGAAGCTTACTAATATGCACTTAGCAACTGTTGTATATAATTCTTTAATTGATTATAAAACAGAAATTGATAACTATTATAATAAATTTGTTTTTGAAAGAGATTATAATGTTAATGGATATAGAGATTATTTTATTTTCCTTAAAGAAGACAATAGTAAATTAACAATAGAGTACAACAATAAGTGTGATAATGAGATAGAATCGTTAGAAAAGAATTTCTATAACCTACTTAATGTAGAATTAATTAATAGTAAAAGACTTGAAGTTGAGAAGCAAATTACTGAAGAAAATCCTATTAAATTATATAAAGATAATGGAGAAGGTTTTTCTGAGGAAAATTCAATTACAAAGTATATTCACAACAATAGAGTTGAAGCTATAAAGTTTGAGGACTTTGATGATAGAGTTGTTAAGGCTTTAAGATTTGACCCAACTGAGAAACCTGGTAAGTTCGAAATTGAGAATATTACTATCATAAATTCAGATAATGAAGCAATTAATGAATTGAATGTAATTTCTAATTGTAATTTAAAACAGGGTAATGTGTATTATTTTGGAAAAGATGATCCGCAGATTTTAATTGAGGTTAATGATAAAATTAAATCAGTTGAGCTTAGGATTAAGAAAATTTATGACTATAATGATGATTGTGATGTTAACATAGAAGTTATTAATATTTTGAATAATATTATTAATCAAAAAAACAATGAAATTCAGGGATTAATAGAAGAACAGGGTGCTTTGACAAAGAAGATTAAGCAAATGAAAAGTAAATTCTTCAGTAAATAATTAATTATTAGTAAGGTGGGAATGGAATGCACAAGATTAGTTGGTGTGTGGACAGTGGAAGAAAAGAAGATGAAAATTTAGTTATAGAAGGATGGGCATTTTGCGAGGAAAATAAAGTAAGTATCAGTATTGAAAAATGTGATAATTACAATATAGAATCTATTGAAAGACAGGATTTATTTCAGAAGTTTAATGATAATGAGGCTTTAATGGCTGGTTTTAAAATTACACTTCCATATATTAATAAGTGTGTCCTTAGATTAGAATGTAATGATGAAATTGTAAGACATGGAATTAATGCTAAGAATCTTATTAATGGTAAGAAAAAGAACAAAATTGGTTCTATTGTTTCTATGATTAATGTTAATAACGCTATGAAGGTTATAAATAATATTAAGGTTTACGGTGTTAAACAGACCTTTTATAAGGCTAAGGGTAAACTTAGAAATACAGGGATATTTAGAGATACTGTTAACTATGATGAATGGTTTAAAAAGAATAAGGTATCAGAAGAGGTGCTAAAAACTCAGAGAGAGTATAAGTTTGAGTTTGAACCTAAAATTAGTATAGTTGTACCTACGTATAATACTAAAAAGGAATTTTTAGTTGAAATGATTGAATCAGTTAGGAATCAATCTTATACAAATTGGGAACTATGTATTGCGGATGGTGCAAGTACTCTTGAAGAAACAATTACAACTTTAAAAGAGTATGAAGAAGATAATAGAATAAAGGTATCATATTTAGATAAAAACTTGATGATATCTGGGAATACAAATAAAGCGCTTGAACTTGTTAGTGGAGAGTATATTGGTTTATTTGATCATGATGATTTATTAACAGAAGATGCTTTATATGAGGTAGTAAGTGTACTAAATAAATGTCCTAATGCTGATTTTATATATTCAGATGAGGATAAGGTTGATGAAACTGGTAGTGAGTACTTTGATCCTCATTTTAAGCCAGATTGGTCTCCTGATACTTTAACAAGCTATAATTATATAACTCATTTTACGGTATTTGCAAAGGCTTTATTAGAGAAGTCTGGTAATTTTAATAGTGAGTTTGATGGAAGTCAAGATTATGATATGTTTTTAAGGCTTACAGAGAAGGCAGAAAATATTGTTCATATTCCTAAAGTTCTTTATCATTGGAGAGTTCATAAAAACTCTACTGCAGGTGGTATTGGTCAAAAGAAATATGCTATTGATGCTGCAAAAAAGGCTTTAAATAATCACTTAGATAGAGTTGGATTTAAAGGTAATGTTAAGGATGGTCTTTTTGCAGGTTCTTATAAAACTGAATATAATATTATTGGTAATCCAAAGGTTTCAATAATTATACCTAATAAGGATCAAGTGGATACTTTAAAGAAGTGTATTAATTCAATATTAAAAAGAAGTACGTATACTAATTATGAAATAGTTATAGCTGAAAATAATAGTACGGAAGAAAAGACTTTTGCTTATTATGATGAAATTCAAAAACATAATAATATTAAGGTTGTAACTTGGAAATCAGGCTTCAATTACTCAGCTATAAATAATTTTGCTGTAAATGAATCTACTGGTGAGATGATAATATTATTGAATAATGATATAGAGATTATTTCTAATAAGTGGATTGAGGAAATGTTAATGCATGCTCAAAGAAAAGAAGTTGGAATTGTAGGGGCTAAGTTATATTATGAGGATGATACAATTCAACATGCTGGTGTTATACTTGGGATTGGTGGTGTTGCAGGTCATTCTCACAAGTATTTCCATAGAGCAGAGGATGGTCATGTAGGAAGATTAAAAGTAATTCAAAATCTTAGTGCAGTAACTGCAGCTTGTTTAATGGTGAGAAGAGATGTATATAACGAAGTAGAAGGTCTAGATGAGGAGTTTAAGGTTGCCTTTAATGATGTAGATTTTTGTATGAAGGTTAGGGATAAGGGGTACAATGTTATATTTACACCTTATGCAGAAATGTATCATTATGAATCTAAATCAAGAGGTAGTGAAGATACTCCTGAAAAAATAGAAAGATTTAATGGTGAGATAGCAAGGTTTGAAAAGAAGTGGGGATTATGGATTAGAGATCCTTATTACAATGATAATCTTACATTAGAAAGAGAAGATTTTGGAATTAAGCAATAGGAGGCAATATGAAGGTTTCAATAATATGTCCTCTATATAAGGCAGAAGGTTATATTAGGTCTCTTCACCATAGTCTTCTATCTCAGGTTGGGATAGATGGTGTTGAGGTAAGATATATTTTGACTGATACTAATGATGGAAGTGAAGAGATTCTAAGGGATATTGGTGCTATTTACAAAAAAATAAGTCCAAAAGAGTTTTCACATAGCTTAACAAGAGAAAAAGAGGTTTATGAATCAAGTGGAGAGGTTATTGTTTTCATAACTCAAGATGTAGTTATTAAAGATAATGAATGGTTATATAAATTAACTAAGGATATATTTAACTGTGAATGTGAAGCAAGTTTTGCAAAGCAAGTTTGTGATAATAATTCTATTGAAAGATATACAAGAATGAATAATTATCCAGATGAGAGTAGAGTTGTTTGTAAGGATGACCTTGAAAGGTTAGGGATTATGACATATTTCTATTCTGATGCAGCATCTGCTATTAAAAGAGATATTTTTATTAGTTTAAATGGGTATGATAATAAGGATTTATTAACCAATGAGGATATGTATATGGCATATAAGCTAATAAACAATGGGTATAGAATAAAGTATTGTAGTGATGCAGTAGTTATTCATTCTCATGAATATACTTTGAAAGCTCTTTTTAAGAGGTATTTTGATCAAGGTGTGTTTTTAAAACAACATAAATATATAAGTGATTCAGGTGCTTCTGGTGGAGCTTTAAAGTTAGTAAAATTTGTGGTGGCAAATGCTTTTAGGGAAAAGAATATTAAAGTGATTTTTAATATAGTGCCTAATTTTGCAACTAGATTTATAGCTAATAAGTTTGGAAGTAAATATGATAAGATGAGTATAAAGAATCTAAGAAGGTTTTCATCTAATAAGAATTATTGGAATTAGTAAGTAAAACAAAGATATTTCAACAATATTCCCTATTGTAAATATGTATGATATAATTAATTCAGTTTATAATATATGGAATAAATAGAATGTTAAATATGAAAAAGAAGGTGAGCTATTAATGAAGGGAATTATTTTAGCAGGTGGGTCAGGTACAAGACTATACCCAGTAACAAAAGCAATGTCAAAGCAAATGGTACCGATATATGATAAGCCAATGATATACTATCCTATGTCAGTATTAATGCTAGCAGGAATAAGAGAAATATTAATTATTTCCACACCAAGAGATATAGTTAATTTTAAGGAGTTATTTGGTGATGGAAGTGATTTAGGATTAGAAATTCAATATGCAATACAAGAACAGCCAAATGGACTTGCAGAAGCATTTGTAATTGGAGCAGATTTTATTGGGGATGATAACGTAGCAATGATATTAGGAGATAATATATTCTACGGACAAAACTTCTCATCTCACTTAAAGGCAGCTGCAAGCTTAGAAAAAGGAGCATATGTATTTGGATATTATGTTCAAGATCCAAGAGCATTTGGAGTTGTAGGATTTGATGAAAATGGTAAGGTAACTTCATTAGAAGAAAAACCAGAGCAACCAAAATCAAAGTATGCAGTACCAGGGTTATACTTCTATGATAACTCAGTTGTTGAAAAGGCTAGAAATTTAAAGCCATCAGCTAGAGGGGAATTAGAAATAACAGATTTAAATAGAATCTTTATGGAAGAAGAAACTTTAAAGGTTCAATTATTAGGAAGAGGAATGGCGTGGCTTGATACAGGAACTCATGAATCAATGCTTCAAGCATCAAACTTTGTTGAAGCTGTTCAAAACACTCAAGGTACATTTATAGCATGTTTAGAAGAAATTGCATATAGACAGGGTTGGATTAATGGTGAACAAGTTAAGGAATTAGCTAAGCCATTATTAAAGACTGGATATGGAAGATATTTAGTAGATATAGTTGACGAATTAAAGTTATAATAAGGTGGAAAAACTATGAAAGTATTAATTACAGGTTCAAAGGGACAATTAGGAAATGAATTACAAAGCATTATAAATTCAGGAGAAGCTGAAATTGGAAAAGTAAGCGAAGCTATAAAAAATATTGAAGTAGTTGCATTAGATATAGAGGATTTAGATATAACTAAATTAGAACAAGTAAGAGAAGTATTAAATAGAGAAAAGCCAGATGTTGTTATTAACTGTGCAGCAGCTACAAATGTTGATGGTTGTGAGACAAACAGAGACTTAGCTTTTAAAATTAATGCTTTAGGACCAAGAAATTTAGCTATGATTTGTGAAGAAATTGGAGCAAAAGTAGTTCAAGTTTCAACTGACTATGTATTTAGTGGAGTTGGAGAAACTCCTTTAACAGAGTATGATTTAACGGCTCCATATAGTGTATATGGAAAAACAAAGCTTCTTGGAGAAGAATTTGTAAGAGAGTTTTGTTCAAAATATTATATCGTAAGAACTGCTTGGTTATATGGATATGTAGGTAAGAACTTTGTTTATACTATGGCAAACTTAGGAAAGCAAAGAGATTTCTTAACAGTTGTAAATGATCAAAAAGGAAATCCTACAAATGCTAATGATTTAGCTTATCATATTTTAAAGTTAATTCAAACAGAAGAGTATGGGGTATACCATTGTACAGGACAAGGGGAATGTACTTGGTATGATTTTGCAAGTGAAATTATGAAGCTGGCAAACATTGAGTGTGATGTTAGACCTTGTACTTCAGAAGAATTTAAAACACCAGCAAAGAGACCAGAGTACTCATCTCTTGATAACATGATGTTAAGATGCACTATTGGTGATGAAATGAGAGATTGGAAAGAAGCTTTAAAAACATTTATAAGTGGAAATAAAAACTTATAATATTAATTTTATTAATAAAAGTAGAATGGAGATTTTGAAGATGAAAACTTATTTAGTTACTGGAGGAGCTGGATTTATAGGCTCAAACTTTGTATTATACATGTTAAAAAAGTACCAAGACATAAGAATAATTAACTTAGATAAATTAACTTATGCAGGGAACTTAGAAAACTTAAAGTCAATTGAAAGTGATGAAAGACACATATTTGTTGAAGGAGATATTTGTGACCAAGAATTAGTTACAAGTCTTTTTGAGAAATATGATATAGATTATGTAGCTCACTTTGCTGCTGAGTCACATGTTGATAGAAGTATAAAGGAACCAGAAGTGTTTGCTAAAACAAATGTTATTGGAACTGTTAATTTATTAAACTGTGCAAAGAATGCATGGGAAACTGAAAATGGATGGAAGGAAGGGGTTAAGTTCCTTCATGTTTCAACAGATGAGGTTTACGGATCATTAGGAGAAACAGGATTCTTCATGGAAACAACTCCATTAGATCCTCATAGCCCATATTCATCAAGTAAGGCTGGATCAGACTTAATGGTTAAGGCTTATGCTGATACTTATAAGATGCCAGTAAATATTACAAGATGTTCAAACAACTATGGACCATTCCAATTCCCAGAAAAATTAATACCATTATTAATAAATAACTGCTTACAATTAAAGGATCTACCAATCTATGGTGATGGATTAAACATAAGAGATTGGTTATTTGTTGAGGATCATGCTAAGGCAATTGATATGGTAATTAACAATGGAAGACTTGGAGAAGTTTACAATGTTGGTGGACACAATGAAAGAACAAATATCCAAATAGTTGATACTGTAATTAACTATATTCATGAAAATGTTGATGAAAAGGTTAGTGAAAACTTAAAGAAGTTTGTTGAGGATAGAAAGGGTCATGATAGAAGATACGGAATAGACCCAACTAAGATCAAGGAAGAACTTGGATGGTATCCTGAAACAACTTTCGAAGTAGGAATAGTTAAGACAATTCAATGGTACTTAGATAATAAAGAGTGGATGAATAATGTAACATCTGGGGAATATCAAAAGTATTACAACAAAATGTATAAATAGTTAAGAGTTTATATATTAAAAAAATACCATCTTCAATAAAGTATGAAGATGGTATTTTTTCAATTTGATTACATTTACACCTATTATTTAATATGTTAAAATCAGACTGGGAAAAGAATTTTATGAGGAAAGGAGGGAGAAAAATGCGAATGAAGAAGAAAAAACAAATATCGATAGTTTTACTTATTGCATTAATATTTAACATACTCCCTACAATAGGTGTACAAGCATCCCAAAAAGATATGAATATAGTATCTAAAACACCTATAACAGTAAAAGAAGCTAAGGAATGGGCAAAGAGCAAAAATGCTACTGAAACGTTCATTGGATTAGCGGATATATTTTGGAGCATGTCAGAAGCTCATGGTGGTGTTAATCCAGCAATAGCTTATGTACAATCAGCTAAAGAGACTGGTTATGGTAGATTTGGTGGAGTTTTAGATGAAAGCTATAAGAATCCATGTGGTATGAAAAATCCTGAAGGTGGAGCAGATGATGATGCTGGTGCACATAAGAGATTTGATACATGGGAAGATGGTGTACAAGCTCAATTAGATCATTTAGCATTATATGCTGGTGCAGAAGGATATCCAAGAGCAAATACTACAGACCCAAGACATTTTCCATATTTAAAAGGTAAGGCAAAAACTGTTTCTCAATTAGGTGGAAACTGGGCGCCTAGTGCAACTTATGGTACAGAAATTTTAAATATGTATTATGATATGTTAAGTAAGTCTGAAAATGCAAAGATGCATGGTGAAATTGAACTTCCTAAATTAAATGAATCTTTTACAGATACAACTATCCTTGTTAAGGGATGGGCTTTAAATCCAAGTGGAATTAAAGAGGTAAGAGTTTATTTAAATAATGAGTTAAAGGGAAATGCTAAGATTGGAATAACAAGAAATGATATTGCAAGTAGATTTCCTACATATCCAGGTTCAAGTACTAGTGGATATGAATTACAAGTTAATATTGGAAGTTTGAATGCTGGAAAAGCAGTTGTAAAGGTTGAACAAGTTGGAAATGATGGTAGTATTAATACTATTACTAGAAATTTTGAAGTTGAAAAACTTGAGACAATTGGTAGAATTGATATACCAAGAGGAGATGAAGTTGGTAGCAATAAGTTAAGAGTTGCAGGATGGGCGCTTTCTCAAGCTGGTGTAAAGGAAATAAAGGTATATGTTGACGGTAAATTAAGAGGAACTACGGCTCCTAATGTTAATAGACCAGATGTTAATAATGCTTATTCAGAATACAAAAATTCTCCTAAGGCTGGATTTGATATAACAGTTGATATATCAGATATTAAGACAGGTGGAACTAAAAAAGTAGTTGCTGAAGTTATTTCTAATGATAATTCTGTAAAGAAGTTAGAGAGTACTGTGTTAATTAGCAAGCTTGAAACTATTGGTAGAATTGATGTTCCAAGAGAAGATACTGTTTTAAGTAATGAAGTTAGAGTTGGTGGATGGGCTTTAAGTCCAACAGGTATCAAGGAAATAAAGGTTTATATCGAAGGTAAGTTTAAAAAGAGTATTATGGCTGAGGTTGAAAGACCAGATGTTGTTAATATTTATCCTCAATATGGATCAAATACAAAGGTAGGATTTAATACTTATGTTGATATATCAGATATAACAACAGGTGGTAGCAAAAATGTAGCAGTAGAAATTATAGGTAATGATAATTCAATAAAAACATTAAATAGTACTTTTGTAGTAGATAAGTTAGAAGCTATTGGAAGAATAGATATTCCTAGAGGTGATGAAATAAACTCTACTAAGGTAAGAGTTGGTGGTTGGGTATTAATGCCTTCTGGTGTTGAAAAGATAAATTATTACATAGATGGAAATTTAAAATTAACTGGTAAAGTTAATGTTGAAAGACCTGATGTTGTGAATGTTTATCCACAATATGGATCAAATAAAATGGTAGGATTCAATGAGTATATTGATAT
>JBOFVP010000510.1:0-1403 GCA_051653165.1 Clostridium sp. | reverse complement strand
ATAGCTCCTCCCCCTTAAACAAAGGTATAATTTCACCATCCTTAGAAAAGAAACTCTCCCCTTCACCCTTTAAGAAATCCCCTTTTATAAATTCAACGTTATATCTATAATAGTTATTGGTTTTCCATTATACCGCCCATAAAGTCTTTTATGTGTTTCGGATAACCTAGGTTTACTACTCATTAAAGTCCTTAATCTAATTTTCAAGGTTTTTATTACTAAGAAATTTATCTCCGAAAACTCATTACTCACGTGAGTAGCATATTTATAATAATTATGCATGCCTAATATCATTGAGTTGAGTTTTGATACTTCTCTAATCTTTTGTTTTTTCTGTATTATTTTAACTTGCTCTTTTAGTTTTGCAATAATATTTTGTTTTGCTTTCTTAGTAATTCCACTATTGCAAACATATTTCTTTTTCTTTAATTTTACCTTTAATCTAAATCCTAAAAATTCAGTGTGATTCTTTCTTAAATTTGTTATCTTGGATTTTTCGTTACTTATATCTAAGCCTAAACGCTCTTTTAACCACTGTTTCACTGCTTTGAATATCTTAATTGCTGACTTGTAATCTCTACAAAATATTTTAAAATCATCTGCATATCTAACAATCCACATTTCTTTCAAGTTTGTAGTTTTTTGTGCCAGGTGTTTATTTTTATATGATTTTTTAGTTTCAAAGGTTTCCCATTGAGAACTAATCCACCAATCAAGTTCATTTAAAACTACGTTAGATAGTAATGGACTTATTATTCCACCTTGAGGTGTTCCCTTTTCTGGTACACCGATTCCCTCTACTTCTGAATTTAGTATTTTACCTAATATACTTAATAAATTTTTATCCCTGATACCAAGCTTCCATAGTTGTTTTTTCAACTTACTATGATTAACATTATCAAAGAATCCTTTTATATCAATGTCCACAACGTAGTGAAGTTTTGTTATATTCATCAAAAACATACATCTTGCAATTGCGTGGGATGTACTTCTATTAGGTCTAAATCCATAACTATGTTTGTGGAATTTTGCTTCGCATATCGGTTCTAATACTTGCTTAATGCATTGTTGTATTATTCTATCATCAATACAAGGGATTCCAAGTGGTCTTAGTTTACCATCCTGTTTTGGAATTTCTTCTCTTCTAACACTCTTAGGTGTATAGTTAGAAAATTTATTTTGTATTAATTCTATAAATTCATCTTTTCTTAAATTTTTAAGATGTTCAATATTTTTATTATCAGTGCCTACGGTTTCTGAGCCTTTATTATTTTTAATATTTCTATATGCTAATAAAATATTACTTTCATTAGTTATATAATCCATTAGATTAACAAACTTATGATTATTACATGATTGTTGATATATCCAATCAAAGGTATCTTGCATATCATAATACTCAT
>JBOFVP010000509.1:0-4162 GCA_051653165.1 Clostridium sp. | reverse complement strand
GCCATAAATTAATTGAGGATTTAGCCATATAGGATTCTTCCCCTAAGGTAAGGGCAAGATAGGTATGAGCCACATTATTAGCTACATTCTGGTCCTCACTTAATACATAGGCTGCAAAATCCCACATTCCAAGGGCTGTACTTTGCTCTAATCTCTTCATTTGATTTTCTAACAACTCTAAAGCATGCTTTATATTAAAATTAGTAAAGCTTTGTGTAATACCTTCATTTTTCCCAATTGTTGCAGTAACCGTTGAAGACCTAGCAAAATTTGCACCAAAGTTACCACCAAGATTAATACTTTTCATAGTTCCAACAGTTTTACAAACCCCATTAGTTACAGCCTTAGACAATGAATTTGACAGAGCTGTACCAAAAGTATTTGAAGTACTTTTATTTCTGCTATATCCACCATTTAGTATAAATGCAAAACCACCATTTTTTGTACTTCCCTTGGTTTTAGTTTCATTATGTGATTCAGTGTTTGTTGTAGATTCTGAATCAGTAACTGACGCACTTTCAGAGGTACCAAGGTTTTGTCCATTTTGAATCCCTGCACTAGCTCCTATATTAAGACCTGCAGTTGCCCCTGACCCTATTGCATTATTTTCTGAAAAGGTGTAGTTAGTTTGCCAAGCTGAATAAGGTGCCATACCTGAATAAAACTCCCCAAGCTTTAGCTTTCTATCATCAACATCAGAAATTGGAGTTGCTAATAAAACAATTGTATACTCCTTTTTCTTTGTATCTGGAACAATTCCATCTAACAGCTTTTCAATAGTTTGGCTTATAAACTTTTCAGACTTTTCTGTAGGAATATTAGAAGCACTTGCCACAGAATACCCCTTGTCATTATTTAAGCAAGGTAAAATCCCAGCCCCTTCATCTCCCCACTCTGCACCTGGGAAGTTTCCTTTAACAGCTTCAATTAACCTATCCTTATATATTTCAATATCTATATTATTATCCTTATTTTTTGTATTAACAACAGCTAAATAAACATTAGTGTTCTTTTGATTTCTGTTAAAAACAAGAGCAATATTGCAATCCTCATTACACAACACTGCATACACATTTATAAGCTTTTCAATACTATTTTCCTTCTTATCAGTAACCCACTTAGTTATATTAAAATACCTTATATTGTGGTTAACATCAAAGGCTTCACCATACTCAGCATCCCTATTTACAGGAAGGTATAAATCCTTAATCTGAGGAAGATATGCATTAAAAATCTCCACACTACTAGCTGCAATTAACCTTTCTGTACACTCCTTTGAGTTTGTATCATTTGGATCTGGCTTTTCAAAAAGATAATTTATCCTTTGAAGTTGTACATCCTCTACTTGTTCAGGGCTAAGGGTAGCTAATTTTGCCACCTTATCCCCAGCACTTTCACCAATTCTTCTCACTAAGTCTTTAACACCCATAAGTTTATCCCCTTTATTCCTCTACTTTTGTATCCATTAATTTTTTTATATAGCTCAATGAAGAACTAATTGTTTGTTTATTTTCTTCTAATTCCTTTATTGTAGCTTTATTCCTTTTAATCATTATTGATATTTCTTTAAGCTCTGGATTTAAATCCGTAATATTCTCCTCAATGTTAGAAACTAAGCTTTCTTCCCACTTACAAAATCCAAGGAAGCAGTTACTGTTCATCTCTAAAGCCATATGGTTAATGTCATTATTTATCTTATCATTATAGCTTTTACTTAACCTTTTAAGATTTAGCTTCTCAGAGTTAGTAAGATTAAATCCAAATATATTCCCTCTTAAAAACTTCTTCTTAATGAAGATATTATTTTCCTCATCCTTTAAATCTAAAGGCTTATAGTTAGTTATCATATTTAATATAATATCCCTTTGAACCTCTGATAAGGCCTCAGTTCCTGTAATAATTTCTATTAAAAGCTTTCTTAGAATTTCCTCATTTTTGTGCCAATACTCTTTTAACGCAATGCTTAAGGTATTGTTTGAAAGCTCAATACTTTTATAATATCTATCATTAACATTTGAAATAATCTCATCTGAGGTTGCCTTGTCCACTTCACGTTCAATACTATTATTATCCTGCTTGTTTTCCTTAACCTCTTTATAATCTAACACAATATTCTTCATAGAATCTATTACATTACCCTTAAAAAGCTTTTGTCCATGTGATTTAATATCATTAAGCTTACTGTTAACTGTTTCTTCTAACTGTTTTTGTCTCTCTAGAAGATTATTTCTTTCAGAGTAAATCCTTCTAAATTCTCTGTCCTCCTCTTCTAATTCCTCTGGAGTAATTGTGTTGTCAATGTTGGTTTTAACATAATCCACTGCATATACCTTTGAATTATTATGAAACTCCTCTTCCTTAAGCTTATATTCCCTAGCCATTTCTTCAATTAGATTTCTTTTTGTAGCTTCTAATTCTTCATTTCTTCTACAAATCTCTCTTTTAAGATATTCTGTTTCATTACTTATTCTTTTATTTGTTTCACTTATTACATCATTTAAGAATATATAAACCATTTTGCATTTATTATAAGCTGCATGTTTACTAGCAAAATTGTTCATTTCTTTTTCAATACAATATAACCCACTGTTAGCATAAACAAGATTATTATGATTCATTGAATATGAAACAACGTTATTCTTTATTTGCTCTGGCATTATGTTGTATTTATATAGGGTTACATAGTCCTCATCCTCCCTATCTAAATACATATCCTGTTGAGAACGATAGGTTTTTCTATAATGCTTGTCAGTTAACCTTCCATTATTTTTTGCCCCTAGTCCCATAATTGATGAAACAAAGTATATTCCACTTGAATACATTTCTTCTATTGCATTTAGCTCTAATATTTCCTTTGTTTGTTCTTCTGTAAACTCCTCATCTCCTAAGTCTGACCCATCTGCTTTATTTAAAACAATCATTGTAAATCTTTTATCTAAGGCATCTATTTCAGAAATTCTTCTACATAGGTTTGCATTATCCTGTGTATCCATTGTCTCATATTGTGATACCCAAACTGGAATACCATTAGAAAATCCATCTAGGGCTTCTTCAAGTACTTTTGAATGTTCACTGTTTGAGGCTGAGTTTGACCCTGGAGTATCGAATATTACAAAATCATTGTAGGATGACCCTAGTATTCCTTCTTTTGAAAAGGGAACTTCTAATTCTATAACGTTTCCAATTATGTCCTGCTTTTTTTCTTTTTTCTCATAACCATTTATAAAGGTTAGTGCACAGTTTATCATGGCAACCATATTGGTTTCACATTTAGAAACTGTTATTCCTATCTCTTGTAAAAAGTCATTTGATATGTACCCTTCAATTACCCTAAACATATTTCCTTCAAAGGATAGTATTATTAGTTCATTGTTATAGGTTAGCTTTATTTTCCCTCTATCTTCGTATTTTGATTTTTTAATTTTGTATATTTTTGCTGTTACTGGATCTCCACCACTTGGAAGAACTTCCTTTCCTATTAATGAGTTTATAAAGGTTGATTTTCCTGAGCTGTAGTTTCCAAATACGCAGATTGGGATTATGTCCTTTAATGCTTCTGAAACTTTATTAAGGTTTTTATTTACCTTGTTATCATCACTTATTATTTTTTTTATAACTGGATGTACTTTATGGAAGGCTTCTTTTATGTCCTCTATTATATCTCTTGCGTTTTCTTGGTGTGATGATGATTTTTTTAATATGATTTTATCTTTAACTTTTTCTGTGTTGCATACTATTTCTACTTCTTTGTATTCGTCTTCTGTTCCTTCAAAGTAGATTTCTATTTTTTCTGTTCCTGTGTAGTAGTCTTCTATTATGATGTCTATTATTTCTTTTATTTTAAAGGGTAAAAAGCTTTTACCAATTTCTTCTGTTATTAGTCTGCTATTTTTGTTTTTGTCTTTTATGTCTTCCCAGCTTTGTGTTTGGTTTTTGTAGCTTTGGAAGGTGATTTCCCTATTGTATGGGTTGCTTATTATTTTGATTTTCCCCACTTATTTTTCCCCTTTCGTTTACTGTGATGTTATCTTTTTGTGTAATATACTTAAATGATACCATATAATAGAGATTTTTTCTTTACTATATTTATTAAAAAATAAGATAGACTTTTATAGCCTATCTATTCTAAATTATTATTTAGTTCTGTTACCTTTTCTATTGA
>JBOFVP010000508.1:0-1651 GCA_051653165.1 Clostridium sp. | reverse complement strand
AATTTTATTTGCCTTTTTTCCATTTCTTTTTTAAAATCAGGAAAATCATATCCGCCTTCCAATGTAAGAACTGGTAAAATATTTTTTCCAAATAATTCTTCTAGTTTAGGTCTGAAGTACTCGTTAGCACTCTCTTTTAATAGAACAGCACCATAGTTGTCCCCAATTTCGCCATAAGGTGGAAGAAATACTGTTGATGAGTAGTAACTATCGTATTGTCGAATAGTTCCCACATATTTTTTAGGTAATACTTCAGCTCTTACTTCGCTATTTCTTTTTCCCATAAGTTCAATTACAAACTCTTCTTTGTACTTATCTTTTAAGTATTCTAAGATTTTTTTTTCGGGTGATTTAAATCCTTTTAAAATAAAAACAAATAATAATATTCCTAATCCAGCCCATAAAATTTTCTTATCTTTCAAATTTTTACCCCTCCTGTTTTTCTTTTAAATATTTTAAAGTAAAATCTATTATTTTATTTTTTTGCCTTGCTTTTTCTAAAGAAGTTTCTAGTTGTTTATTTTCTATAGGTTTATATACTTTTAAATATTTGAATAATTTATAATGTGGTACATTTTTTAGATTTTCTTTTTTTTGAACAATTTCTTTTTGGGTAATATCTAACTTCTCTCTTATAGAATAAGTAAATTTAACGATACTTGACATTTTTTATTCTCCAATCTCTAATTTGTAATATCTTTCTATATAACCATTTGTAGTTAGCTTAATTTCTAAGAATCCTGTTTTTAGTATATCATCAATATAATTAAGATTCCCAATAAAAGTAATATTCATTTCAAATATTTTATCAAGAGTTATTTTTAATAGATCTCTAACTTGCTTTTTTGAAGCCATAAAGTTAAATGTAGATGGGATTGTACCTTCTATTATTATATTTTTTACCTCTTTATAGCTTTCAATTTTTTTAGTTATATCAAATTCAAGCTCTTCAAATCTTAACAAGTTATAAAACTTTAAGTTTTTATGTTCTTCTTTTGGGTCTAACAGCATAATTAAAAATGGAAAGAAACTAGCATTTCTTAGGATAAACTCTATATTTTCTTGGTTAGCATAGAATTTATTTAAATTTACTGCCAGTTCATTTAAATCTGAATCCTTTTCTAATAAAAATTCAGTATAAATTTTATCCCATTTTTCATGGATATTATTTCCATTTAAAATTTTGTCTTTTTCAAAGTCATAGACTATTTCACAAAATATTTCCTCTATTTTCTTTTCAATAAATTCAGTAGTTTTTATAATCTTGATATTTAGCTCCAGGATTGTTTCTGTTATTTTAGAATCAATAAAATATTCTGATATTGTATTGTTACCATCTTCTCCAATAGTTTCTATTAGTTTCATTTACTCACCACCTTTTTTTATTTATAAAAAAATAACAGAGTTCTAGCTCTGTTATTCTTTTAGTATTTAATTATTTAGCAAATATGAAAGTCGATTACCTTTTTATGATAACTTATGAATTACTAAATCTACAATATTTTTTTGTAATGAGATAGTGTCAAGAATTTGTAGGTAAATTTTTTTCAAAAATTTTTAGTACACAGTTTTACTGGAATCTCTCAATCTTTTCATCATGCAAAATACTGAATTTACTTGTCCAATATTTAAAACTGGTATATTTTCAACT
>JBOFVP010000507.1:0-9640 GCA_051653165.1 Clostridium sp. | reverse complement strand
CTTATCATTACAAATTTCATCCATTAAACTTATATCATTTAACAAAGGAATTATTCCTTGATTTTCAATAACTGTATAATCCTCATTATTCTTAATATGCCTAGCAATTTCTTCTGACACATAAGCAGTAACTTTCATTTCTCCCCTCCATGCTGCCAAATTTATTATCTATTTATATTAATCTCAGGAATAACAACACCCTTATCGTTATAATATTCCTCCCAAGTATTAACCACACTATTTTCACTATTATTAGAGTCTCCCCATATATTACCTGAAGCATTTTCTTCATAATATCCAATATAAATTCCAAACCCTGCAATAGCCAATCCAATAGCTATTATTAAAGCAATAATAAACTTACATTGTTTATCTATAGATTTAGTAATAATATTTTTATACTTTTCCTTATTAATATCACTATTTTGATCTGTTGCCCAAATATCAAAAGGAATGTAACTATCATCCAATACCAAATCCCTACTATGTTTTCTACCAGTGAAAAGTGCAAAAATTTGATTGCAAACTAATGCCATCACAATCCCTACAACTCCATCAAAAATAAAAACACTCAAAAACTCTGCAAGTATTAACAAACCCATTACTAAAAACTGTTTTCTAAACAAAGATGGTAATGGTCCAAAAAAAGCAGTTAAATAATCAAAATTATAAGGAATAACCTTTATCTTTCTCTTAATACTAATCAATGAAGCAAAGCTAACAATCTTTCCTCTAGTTCTAATTTTCATCATGGATTGATCTCTTAACTTATATTCCCTTAATAGAGAATGTTCCTGCTGCTTTAACGTATCTAACTTATATTGCTTTCTTTCCTCTTTTGTCATCCTATTTATCATATTTATATATTCTTGATACTTTGGAATAATCTCTTTAGATTCTCCATATTCCCTTAATCTTCCGTACTCAATCCACATTACCTTGTTACAAAATTGCTGAACTTGTGAAAGACTATGACTTACAAAAAATATTGTTTTCCCTTCTGCCTTAAACTCATTCATTTTATCTAAACATTTTTGTGTAAATGTTGGATCTCCAACTGATAACGCCTCATCAATAACTAAAATATCTGGATTAGTTAATATTGCTATTGCAAAGCCTAACCTACTTCTCATACCACTTGAATATGTTCTAATTGGTTGGTCTATAAACTCTCCTATGTCTGCAAATTCAATAACCTCTTCCTTAATTTTTTCTATTTCATCTTTTTTAAAGCCCATCATTAATGACTTAACTTCTATATTTTCAAGACCTGTTAAAAAGTTATTTAATCCTATTCCAATGGCTATTAGGGATGGTTCTCCATTTATAATTACTTCTCCACTACTTGGAAGAGAAACTCCTCCTAAAATATTTGATAGCGTTGACTTACCTGAACCATTTAGTCCTATTAATCCAACAACTTCTCCCTTTTCTACCTGAATTGATATATCCTTTAATGCATAAAACTCTTTTCCTGCACCTTTAGGTAATACTAGGTCCATTAATTTATCCTTAGACCCTTTATACATTTTGTAATATTTATTTACATTAGTTAACTCTACTGCATATTTACTTTCACCCATATCATCACCTACACTAAATCTGCAAATTTGTTTCTTAGTCTCATATGAACAGTTATTCCTAGCAACATAATTACAATAGCTAGTCCCCAAAAATATAATGTTCCACTCATATCTTCAAAAAACCATTTGTTATATATCAGTGAGTTTCTAAATCCATCTATTAAATATACAAATGGATTAATTTTGATTACCCCTTTTAAAAGCACATGTAATCCTGCATCTGGTACCCATAAAATAGGTGTTAAATAAAATAAAAATCTTAATACTGTACCTACTAGTCTGTTTACATCTCTTGCTGCCATTACTAATGCTGATGTTAACAATGAGAATCCAATTACTATGAATACTGCTGCTAATAAGTAATATGGTATTTGTATAAAATATATTGATGGATTAAATCCGTATATTGCATAAATAACAAATAATATTATTAATAATGGTAAGTTACTAATTAGCTGTGTTAATGTTGAATACGTTGGTATTATACTTGTTGGAAATCTCATTTTTGTTAACATACTTGCTTTACTATAAATACTTAATGCACCTGATGATATTGCACCACTTATAAAAAGCCATGGTATTAATCCTGTTAACATCCAAAGTAAAAATGGAGTACCATCTACAGGTTTTCCTCCTCTTATTCCAAGTCCAAATACTACCCAATACACTGATATTTGTAGAAATGGACCAAGTATCGCCCATAAAATCCCTAAATAAGTATCTCTAAAAGGTGTAATAAAGTCATACCAAGATAACTTCCATATCTTATATAAGTTATCTTTGTGTTCTTTTAGCACAAATCTTAAATTCTTCATAACCCACTTTTTATTTCCTCTCTGTTAATCTCAAATTCAACCTCATTTTTAGTTTCTATGTTGTTATAAATATCTAAAAACACTTCCTTTTCTCTGTTCCAATTGTATTTTTCCCTTGCATTAATACAATTCTTTTTGAAGGTTTCATATTTTTCCTTATTCCTTAGCAAGTTGTTTACTCCGTTTGCTATTTCAATGAAGTCATGGGAATCTACACATATCCCTACCTTTTCTTCATCTACAACCTTTTTTATTTCTGGAAACTTACATGCGATAACTGGAACTTCACTCATAATATATTCAAAAAGTTTATTAGAACAAGCTGAATAATGATTGAAGCATACATTGTTTAACACTTGAAATCCTAGGTAAGCATTTGCTGTATAATACTTTAGCTCGTCCACTGGGACCTTATCTAAAAATCTAACTTTCTCTATTAGTTCTCTTTTTACAACTAAATCAATTATTTTAGATTTTAATTTTCCATCTCCTATAAATACCACTATTCCATCATCAAAAAGATTTATTGCATCTATTATGTTTTCCAAACCTCTTCCCTGTTGCATACCCCCTTGGTATAACAGAATTGGTTTTTCTCTTGGTATATTTGCTATTGAATATAAATCATATTTATTCTTTATTGAATCATCTCCTGAATAGAATGGATAGTTGTGTACCACCTTTGGTCTTTCTATTTTATAAAGGTTTTGTACATAATCTGCTCTTGTATCATTTGTCATTATCATTAAGTCTATAAATTTTATTAATAATTTCTCTATATAAAATGCTGGCTTTCCATACCCTGTTCTTGAACTTTGAACTTCGTGTGAGTCATATATTAATTTTCTTCTCTTAAGAATTTTGCTACACATTATTCCTTGGGGTAATGTATTTAAATCATTGCTGTGATAAATATCCGCATTATATTTCAAACCATACCAGACCATATTTAAGAATATATGGAATTTAATAAGAAAAGCTTTTACAGGTTTAGTTACTAATAAACCAAATATCATTAACAATATGGCTAATGCACCTATAGATATCTCTGCAATTAACAACATTAATCCTATAAGTGGAATTAAAAGTATTTTATTGTTTTTTAACATTATTAGTGCTTTTCTTAACAATATTAAATAAAATGGATACCTTCTAACTCTTGTTATATTAAATCCATTTCTTCTTTCAAACCTTTCTAGCCCTTTTTGTTTAGCATCATGTATAGCTATTAAGTTTACATCATAATCACTTTCTGCTAATGCTGTGCATTCCCTTAATACTCTTGCATCATTGGTGAAGTGATTCCACACGAACATACAAACTTTTTTCTTCATTTTTTTCTCTCCCTATTAGGGCTTCTACAACTTCTAAATACCCCTTAAAATTTTGTTCCCAATTAAATTTGCTTGCACTGTAGTGTTGACCACATGTTGAACAAACATCCCTTAAGTAATCATTTGAATACATGTGTAATATTACTCTAGCCATTTCTTTTGGATTATCTGGCTCTACAGCAATTCCTGAACCACTTTCCTTTATTATGCTTGCTGTATATCCTTCTACTCCTGCTACTATTGGTATTCCTATTGCCATATAATCTATTATTTTTCCTGGTATTGCTAAATCAAATGCACTATCTCTTCTTAAATGAGCTAATGCTACGTGACTTTTCTTAACTTCTTCTATTACTTTATATTTTGGCATTGGTGGAATTAATTCTATATTTATTAACCCATAATGATCTATTAACTCTTGTACTTTTTTGCTTTGTATACCTGTGCCTATGATTTTGAAATATATGTTTTTAGAATCTCTTAGATGGTTTGCTACTCTTACAATGTTTCTTACATTTTGGGCTAACCCTATTAACCCTGTATAAATCACTGTAAATTTCTTATCTTTTACAGTTGTTTTGTAGCTGCCTTTTAGATCCCTCAACTCCCTTTTTGTTAACCCATTTGGAATAAACCTTATTGGTTTCTTGTATCCAATTCCCTCTAAATATACTTTGTATGCGTTACTATTTACTATTACTGAATCCGTAAACTTTAAAATTAGCTTTTCTAATTTATACCCTATTTTTAGCGCTAATTTATTTCTTCTAAACAACCCTATGTTTTTAATACATTCTGGCCATAAATCTCTTATATCAATTATTAGCTTTGCCCTATATCTTGCTTTGGCTACGATTCCTAGGATGCCCATAAATATTGATGGTGTAGTGCTTATGACTAAATCGTATTTTGCTTTATTAAAAATTACTGTAATGATGCATTTTATTAAAAAGTATATATAGATATATAACCTTTTAAAGAAATTTGATGTTGGCTTTAGTGAGCTTCCTTTTACGCTTATGATATTTGAGTTTCGATAGATTCTTTTTTGCTTTTTTTCATCGAAATATTCCGTACTCTCATACAAGCTTCTATCTGGATAGGATGGCTCAGATGTTATTACATCAACTTTGTACCCTTTTTCTTTCAATAATAAAACTATGTTTGTAATTCTATTTGCACCACTACCTATTTCAGGATAAAAAACTTCTGAAAGAACTAAAATCTTTTTAGCCTCTTCCATATTCTCTCCTTCTTTTTTTTTAATTCAAACAACTCTTTATACCCAGATTTATATTTATAAATAAGTTTTTTAAACATTTTTAATTCTATCTAATTAAAATTTTAGCAAATTATTTTATATTATGCAAGTATTTACAATTATTATATTTATTTGCATTTTTCGATTAATTTCTCACTTTAATGCTTGTTAAGTTGTTAGTAATTGAAATTTCGCTATTTACACTTTCCTTTACTCTTTTTAAAATAAATCTAGATATTCTTAGTGATGCTTTTCCATCTACCCTATAAAAAAAGTTATTCTTAAAGTTTTTTATTTTTTCTATATCAAAGTTATTTTCTTTTACTACCTTGATTATTTCCTCTTCTTTTGTTGTTATTATTCCTGGAATTTCTTTTTTATAATTTATATAAAACCCTCTTTCATTTTCATACTCTTCAAGATCTGGCACAAATAATATGATTGGTCTTTCTAGAATTGTAAAGTCGTAAATTATAGCTGAATAATCTGATATTAAGACATCTGTTATAGAAAATAATTTATATAAGTTTTGATTATTACCATTTATTATATTTTTGTTTTTCTTATATTTAAAGGTCTCTTCATTGTTTAATGGGTGATGCTTGTAGATAATTACCCATTCTTCCCCTAATGATTTTTGTATCCTTTCTATATCCATATCTATATACGCCTTATTAAATATTCCATCCCCACGAAATGTTGGTGCATATAGTATAACTTTTTTCCCATTTATTATTTTATATTTCTTTCTCATTTCTTCTTTATAGTAATCTAATATTTTTTTATTAAACAATCTATCTGTACTAGCTACACCTATTGGTATTACTTGCTCTTCTTTCATGTTAAAGGCTGATGCCATAATCCCTTTAGATTTCTCACTACTTGTAAATACATAGTCATAATTTTTTATTGGATATATTCTTTTATAGTCATATCCAAACTTTTTTATTGCTCCTGTGGCATGCCAAATTTGTATTATTGTTACCTCTTCTTTTTTGTTTAAACTTGAAATTACTATATTATTTCCATCTATTATTACTATTTTTGAAGTGGTTACATAATAAATCTGTTTTATTATTTGTACTGAATATTTAATTTTACTTAAAATTGTATTTGAAAATTTTTGAAATAGAAATATCTCCTCAACTTCATCTATTCCATAGTCACCTTTATTTTTTATTATTTCTTCTCTTATTAATTTCATATCTCCTATGAGTTTTGTGTATTTATAAGATATATAACATATTCTATTTGGCTTTACCTCGCTATGTTGAAATAATAATCCTATAGTCCTTACTATAAGTGAAACTAATTTACTTTCAATTTTTGTTATTAAGGAGATTCTATTATCTTTCATTTCTACCTTCCCCTTTATGAGTTAAATATTGCTTTTACTACTCTTTCAGATGCCCTTCCATCGTCAAAATAATTTAACTTCTTCTTGAATTCTTTAATTTTATCTGTATTAGTTTCTTTGAATTGATTTTTAATTTCCTTTAACAATTCATTTTCTTCTTCAACAATTGGTCCTGGTAGTTCATTTATGTTTATATAAAACCCTCTAAGTTCCTCTTTATATTCTTTTAAGTCATCCATATAAAAAACAACTGGCTTGTCTAAACAAATGTAATCAAAAAAAACACTTGAATAATCTGTTATTAAAATGTTGCTTATTAAATATAAATCCTTTATATCTATATTTGAATCAAATCTATATAAAAAGTTTTCTAGCCCATTATCTTCTATTTTATTTACTATTAAATAGTGAGGCTTATATATAACTACAAACTCTTCCCCTAAACTTTCTTTCCATTTTTTAAAATCTACCTTTGGTGTATATGTGTATCCCCTGGCTGAGTATTTATTTTCTCTCCAAGTTGGCGCATATAATATAACTTTTTTCTTTTTTGGAATGTTTAGCTTATCTTTTATTTCATTTACTTCCACTTCATTTATGGTAAATAAACTATCATTTCTAGGGTATCCTGTTTCTAATATTTTTCTTTTATTTACTCCAAATGCTGATTGAAATTTTTCTGTTGAATATTCATTAGGTGAAACTAAAAAATCATATTTTTCTTCATCTTGCTCATATGTCTTAACCATTTCTTCATAGCTCATTTTACTTCTATAAAAGGTTGCATCTTCCCCAATATCTATATCCTTTGCTAATCTCTTTAATGGTGTTCCGTGCCATGTTTGTAGATATATTTGCTCTTTTTTCTTTTTAAAGTACTTTGGTATTTTTGAATTAAATACCCAAAATTCACTTGTTACTAAATAATAAAAGTGCTTTATTGTTCCATACTTTACTACCTTTGCATTTGGTATTTCCTCTTTTTTAGGATTTCTTAATACCCAAATACATTTATATTTTTTATATCCTGTTGTTGTATTCATATATTCATATATATATCTTGGATTACAGCTATATCCTTTTCCTAAAAAGGAATCAAAAATAACTCTATTACTTTTAACCTTAAACTTTTTATATAAGATATTGTATATAGTTTTTTTATACTTCATATTTATCTTTCTAAGTAATCTGTATGTTCTCTCTAACTTAAACTTTGTAAGCATTTTTCTTATATTCATGTTACCCACCTATTTTTATTAAACTGCTTTTAAATCCTTTTTAATTTTTGTTGTTGAAATTCCTGATGTTCTTGAAAGATATTTAACATTACAAAGACCCTCTAAATAGTCAAACTTACCTACCCAATCATCTCCCATTACAAATACATCAATATCATTTTCTATGATATCCTTTTCTTTTTGTTCCCATGAGTTTTCTACTATTACTTTGTCCACATATTTTATTGCCTTTAATATTGCTACTCTTTCTGATAAACTATTATATGACTTCTTACCCTTTTTTTTATTAAATTCATCTGATGAAATTGCTACTATTAAATAATCCCCTAAATCTTTTGCCCTTTTTAATAAGTTTAAATGTCCAACATGGAACAAATCAAATGTCCCATATGTTATAACCCTTTTCATAATATCCTCCTAACCAATTATTAACACCCATAACTAATATTTTACACTTTTTACTTTTATTGTCAATTGATTGCAATGTGTTTGTTCCTTTTTTGCAATTATTTACTGATAATCTCCATATCAATTAAAGCCATTAAATCTTTATAATATTCATTTATAAAATGTGTTGAGCTTAATCCTAATGGATGGGGTTTATTTGCTATATAATTCATTTCTCCTGAATCAATAACCTTAGCTTTTGGTAGTAATTGTGATAAGTAATTTGTTGTATAATCTAATAAAGCATTTGATGTTCTTATATACTCCTCTTGCCCCTTAAATGCTTTCTCTTCTCTGTTTTCATCTAGATATTTTTCTGATATTTTTGGATAGTTTATTAATATTTTTTCTTCATTTATATATTCTTTTATCTTTTTAGCAAATCTCTTAGCTCCCTCTTGCCATAAAGGTAGAAATTCTTTTATATTGGTTGATTTTATTATCTTAGTTCCCTCTGGTAGGTTAAATAATACTTCTTCTGTCTCATAGTCAATTGTTCCCGCTACTATTGAGCCATTAGGAAATTGTATTACACCCCTCATTGCATCTCCAAATAGGTCTATTATTAAATAATCACAGTTACTTTCTTGGAATTTTATAAAAAAATCTTTATTAAATTCTGTTGTTATACATTCTTTCATAAATTCATTTGAGTTTGTAAATTTATCTAAATCAAATTTTATTGTTTCTTCATTCATTACTGATATTAATGAACTTTGGAAATGAGTGTATGAAATATTGTATTTTCTTTTATATGTTGGATTAAAATATTCATTAGTTGAAAAAGCTGATCTTGTTAAGCAAGATCCTAATATTGAAATGCTTATGGTTTTTTTTATTTTTCTTATTGATAAGAGCATATTGTTTTCTACTTTTTCTAAGGATATTATGTTTTCCATATCTGTTATACCTTCACCTATATCCCTTGCTCCAATTAAGCTTTCATATATTACTTCTTCTTTTTTTTGAACTAACTGTACTTCATATCTATTTCTTTTTTTATGTGATAGATTGTATATTTCATTTTTATTTAATTTTAATGATTTTCTATTCTCTTCTAATATATATTCAACTTTAAACCCTTTCATTATGGTGTATTTTCTATCCCTATTTATTAATCTAACTTCTATTAACTCTTCTTTTAGTTCATTCTCAAGGTTTATTATTATTTCATTGTTTGTAACTTCAATACCTGTTGTATAGTTCTTATCCTTTAATTGAACCTTAAGCATTAATTTGTTTGAATTAGAAAAACACCTTATATTTTCACATTGTATTAGTGGATTACTATAGGTTATTGGAATTTCATATCCATTATACATTTCTGCAAATACATCGTAATAACTTTCATTTACTACTTTGTTATTAAATATATCTTGTATATTAATTATTCCCTTGTTATATGGAATACTTATTTCTTCTATATAGGTTTCTATTTCCTTAAGTATTCTTTTTTTAAATATTATATTTTTTATGCTTAATTTTATATCTTCTAAATTTAATTTAACCTTATTAGTTTCAAACTCTGTAACTGTTATACACTTAATATTGTCTATTGTTTTTCTGCAGAATACTGATAGTTTATTGTCACCTGTTACATATGGT
>JBOFVP010000506.1:0-26958 GCA_051653165.1 Clostridium sp. | reverse complement strand
AAATCATATTTAACTTTTGTATTATATTACTATTTTACAAAGATAAAAAACATAAAAGTTAAAATGATAGGATTAGATTTAAAGCAAGATGTAATAAAGAAATGTAACGATATTGCACTACGATATGGATATGAAGATCTTAAATTTGAATTAGGGGATATAAATGGATATAAATATAATAATAAGGTTGATATGGTAATAACTCTTCATGCTTGCGACACTGCAACTGATTATGCACTATATAATGCCATCAAGTGGAATGCTAAAATGATTTTCTCAGTTCCTTGTTGCCAACATGAATTTAATAAGCAAATAGAGCCTCAAAATCTTAATATAATTTCTAGATATGGAATTATACAAGAACGTGTTTCAGCATTACTTACAGATGCAGTTAGGGGTAATTTACTTGAAATAATGGGATATAGAACTCAACTCTTAGAGTTTATTGATATTTCTCATTCCCCTAAAAATATATTAATAAGAGCATCCAAGGGTAAAGTTTCAAGTGATAAATGTAAGAAACTTAAGCAGGAAGTAACTACATTAATGCAGGAACTTTCTTTAGAACCAACCTTATATACCTTATTAAAAAAAGACGATTTAATATAATTGTTTTGGGGGAGTTATGAAGATATATGGCATAGATATTGATGGTACAAATGAAGAGAAAGAGAAAAGACAATTTTTGATTGCTAATTTAGTAGGTATCATAGCAATTTCTATTATATTCTTCTACTTTTATAAGTATTTCAATTATTTTGGAATTCCTATATTAAATTCTGGAGAGTTTACTAGTGTTAAAATTTTTAACTTAGCATATAAGGATGAGATTTTGATGCTTTTCAGCATATTATTTATATTAATGCTGGTAATTAAAGGTATTAATTTTATTTGCTTTAAATACCCTACAATTACAGAAGTAATTACAATTATTCTAAAAATCACTTATATTCTAATTTTAAGATCTTTATTTACTACAGTTGATTATTGGAATTTAAACTTACCTATAGAAGTTAACAATTATCTGAATATTGGTATACTAAATAATATAAACTTCATTAGTTGCATAAATATACTATGGTATATAATACTTTTATCGAAATTAGTTGAAGTTATTATAAGTATTTATAAAATAATTAAATTGAAATAGAGAGCAAATCGCTCTCTTTTATTTTATACATATAATGATATTCATACATAAAAATTGTTTAAATAATAGTTAATTTATGTTATAATATCATGGATTTATAACATAAATTAACTACATAAAAGTAAATGTTAAAGGACTATTTATAATATAATACAGTAATGGAGGAAGACTAATGAAAATAAAAGCTGTAAAGAAAAATACAAGAATTAAAAGGACGCATAATAAAAAACTTTATCATATAGTAACATACGGATGTGCGTAAGTATGAGATAAGAAGAGTTTATTTTTATGAGTAAATCACTGATGAATAAAGGGTTTTATTCTTTATAAGCGAAGTTAACTAATAGTCCATTTTTGAAATTTATACTTAATACATGTCTATCTCTAACAATAATATTATCTATTATCGTGTTTACCAACTCTTTAAGCGTTTCTTTACTAACCTTTTGAACTAATTTTTTATAATCTATATTACCTGATTTTAACTCAAGCTTTAAGATTACATTTTTAGCTACATTGAAGAATTCCTCATCAAGTAGATTATCATTTAGTCTTAAATTCTTAATTTCAATGTCTAGTTCTTCTAATTTATCATTTATTTTTTTCTTTTTAAGTATATAATCTTTTTCAGACATGGTTTCATCATCGAATAAGTATAAATCTTCTAATCTATCCAAAGCTCTTTTAAATTTAACTTTTTCTTTTTTAATCAATTCAATCTCAACATCTGATTTACCATTATTAATTTCTTTTGATTTCATTGAATCACTCATGTATTCAAAGTTCATAATTTCATTAATTGAATTAGTATCAATTCCAATCAAATCATCAGATTTTATACCTTTTAGTAATTGTTCTTCAATATTTGAATTTACTCTCTTTAGATTTATTAAATTTGATATAAAATTCAACACGAATGTACCGACAATTTTATCACTTATTGTTTTTTGGTTGCATCCAAAGAAGTTATATCTTCCAGAGCATGTATATATACTCGGTATATATCCATCGTTATTAGTTCTATCATTTTTACCATGAAATGATTTTTTACATTCATCACATTTAATTAAATTACTAAAAACGTGAGTGTGAACATTACCTCTGAATTGAGCATTACTTCTCTTAGCATTTTCATCCATTATATCATTACAACTATCCCATATTTCTTTTGTTACTATGCCTGGGTGATTATTTTCAACTATAATCCATTCATCTTTGGATTTAAGCTTACCACGTCCACCTTCCTTATAGTTATATCTATAAGTTCCCTTGTAAAACGGATTTCTTATAATATCGCTAATTGCTTTTGTTGTCCATTCACCATTTCTTTTTGTTTTAATACCCTTACTTTTCAATGTACGAGTCACAAGACTTGTAGATTTTAATTTTTCATATGTATCAAAAATAAGGTTTATAGTTAATGATTCGTCTAGATCAACTGTTGGAAATTTATTTTCAACACTCCAAGTATAACCTAAAGGTATTGGAGCACCATTCCATTCTCCTTTAGTAGCTCTATCCATCATTACAGCAGTAACACGTTCTCCAGTTAATTTACGCTCTAGCTCAGCAAATACTAATATTATCTTAAGCATTGCTTCACCCATAGCAGATGAGGTATCAAACTGTTCATTTTTACTTATAAAAGTACAGTTGTATTTTTTTATTTCTTCATACATCTCACAAAAGTCAATTAGATTTCTAGAGATTCTATCAATTTTCCAGACTAAAAGGTGAGTAAATTCACCTAACTTAATTCTTTTAATCATGTTTTGAAAAGCAGGTCTACTGGTATTTTTACCAGAATAACCTGCATCTTCAAAAACTTCATATTCGTCTGTGTTAAGTACATACTTACAATAATTAATTAAATCGTTGCGTTGAAGTGGAAGAGAGTCTTTATCAATTTGATGATTTGTAGACACTCTTATGTAAATAGCAACTTTACTCATTTGTTATTCAACTCCTTAGTAGCTAATAGAAGGGTAATACCCATACTCATGCCAATTATATGGATTTAACTTTAAATTCGAGTCTAAGATATATTTCAATTCAGATGAACTCATTTTGTAAATTGGAACATCAAAGTCTTCTTGATTAAAAAGTAATGCCACTGCAAAAAGGTGCGCTTCGTGTTCTTCAACTGTGTTCTCACCACCATAATAGTTATAATACTTCTGATCATGAAGCTGAGCGTGACCAAGTTCATGTGCACATAGAACTTTCTGAGACTTTAAAGTGAATTTAGTGTTAATTGAAATGTGAGGCTTACCTTCAATTTTTAAAGTGTAAGCTTTCATTGGTTCAGGGTTCAACGATATTTTTCTAATTTTTATATTTAGTTCTTTACATATAGCACCAGGATCATTGGTACCATGTTCTTCTTTTAGTTTATTAACCATATCTATTATTTCATAAGCTCTTTTTAAGCTAATCATACATCCCCCTTGTTACTTATTAAATTCTAATCTCTTTTGTATTTATACCCTAGTAATTTAAGTTGATTTAAAATTTCATTTGCAAATTCTATTTTATCTTTATCTGTCAACTTTGATATATCGAAACCACCATAACCCATTACTACGGGTTGTTCCAATATAAATTCCATTGCTTCTTGAGCGCTACTAAATGCATTAGTTTTAGTTGTTTTACACTCAATTATATTAATATTTCCAGAGTCATCTTTAAAAATAAAATCAGGTCTAGTATCAATTAATGAGCTAACTGATGTATTCAAAGCATCCGCTATCTTTTTAATAGTAGATGTACTAGGATTTGATTTATTATTTTCAATATCACTAATAGTAGATTTCGACAAACCGGTTTTTTCAGAAAGTTGCACCAAAGTCATTTTTAAACTCTTTCTCATAGCTCTAATATTGTCTCCTGGAGTCATTTAATCACCTCCTCTACATATATTATACCGAAATTTTCGGTAAAGTAAACTAAAAAGTAGTGTTTAACATAATAAAAAGTAATGTAAAACGGAGTAATTTAAAGCAATTTCGGTAAACCATACCAATAATTTCGGAAAATAGGTAAATTTAACCTGAAATCAACTTTGCTAAAAAGTTCGGTAAACTGGTAATATATAGACAAGGGAGGTGGACAACACAGTGAGGAATAACATAAAAAACATTATAGAGTGTAATGGATTGAAAATAGTATATGTGATTGAAAAATCCAGTTTATCGAAATCCGCATTCTATGACATCATGAATGGAAAGTCAATACCAAGTCTAGTTAATGCTAGAAGAATTTCAGAAGTACTTGGACATGCTTTAGAAGAGGTATTCCCAAATGAAACTTTTACCAATGAAAACAATGAATGAAAAGGACAAGATCTGGGAATACCTCAGCGAGTATGGTATTAGTACGGAGGAGGAACTATATAAAACAATGAAAGAATTGGTCATAGATATTGGAATAATGACCACGAGAAAAGAAAAGGTGGATTATTAATGGTATATGCATTTTTAAAAGAATTAAGAGCAAATACTAATGAGAAGGATTTTAAAGAAATATTAAAGATGACAACTGATGACATTCTATTTAATAGAGTTAATTTTGGTAAGTGTACAAGTCCAAAAGAGTTTATAGCAGTGTGTAGCGCTTGTTATTTAGCTTATGTAAGAGAGGTGTGTAATGAAAATAATAACATTGTTTCTTAAAATAACAGATGACATAAGTGAAAATATGAAAAATGGATTAAATTTTGAAGCTTCACGAAAAGAAGTGTTTAGAAAGTATGAAAAAGAATTAATGGAGGTTAAGAGTAAATGAATGTAATTGTAATTAAACCAAATAATACTTATTCAATCGTTGATACAGATGGGAACATCAAAGACTTACAAAACCTAGTTGGTGGATATGTTGAGCCTGTAAGACCAACCGCTGCGTATGTACATGCAATGCTAAAAACTGATAATTTGTTTTTATGCGATGAAGAAGGATTATTGAAAGAAAAGGCATTCAATCGCTGGGGAACAATGATGTACAACGGAATATCTGAAAAAATTCACCCAGTTGTAGGAGACATAGTGATTATTGGGGAAAGTGAAGAAGACTTCAGAGGTTTGAGCAATGATGAAATAAGTTATTACAGGACATGGTTCAAATTTGGAGGAATAGAAGAGGTTTGTTATGAAGATATTCAAAAAGAAAACTGTTAAGACATTATTACAAAATTCAAACGGAATAATATGGGGGAGATAAAAATGAAAGCAACAGGAATAATAAGAAAACTTGATCAATTAGGTAGAATTGTAATTCCTAGGGAGATTATTAAGGCTCAAGGATTAAAGTTAAAAGATGATGAGTCAGAAGGAAGTTGTTTAGAGATTTTTACAAGTGATGATGAAATCATACTAAAAAAATATCAACCAGGGTGCCAAAGCTGTAACTCGTTAGAAAATATTAGTGAGATTATGGGAGTAAATATGTGTCCAAGCTGCTTTGAAAAACTAAAAGGGTTAATATAGAGGTGATGTAATGTCAAATGTAGTTAAACTTATGCCACATCAAGAAAGGTCTATAGCTGCCACTAAGGATCATAATAGATGTGCATATTACTTAGATATGGGTCTAGGAAAAACTTTCGTAGGTTCAGAAAAAATGAAAGCACTCAACACCGCTGTAAATTTGATAGTCTGCCAAAAATCAAAAATACAAGATTGGTGTGAGCACTTTAAAACATTCTATCCACAATATAACACTTTAATATATTCTAAGTCAATGGAAAAGATACCTACTGATAATGTAGTAATTATCATTAACTACGACTTGATTTGGAGAAGACCAGAATTTTTACAGTTAGAAAACTTCACTTTAATGTTAGATGAATCAAGTTGCATTAAAAATACTACAGCTGAGAGGACTAAATTCATACTTAAATTAAAACCAAGTAATGTGATTCTATTAAGTGGAACACCTACTGGTGGAAAGTACGAAGAGTTATATAGTCAATGTAAGTTGCTAGGCTGGAAGATTTCTAAGAAAGCATTCTGGGAAAGTTATATTGTAACTAGAAAAATGGATATAAACGGATTTAGTGTACCAATAGTAATAGGTTATAAGAATATAGATAGACTTAAAGCTAAACTTAGAGAGTATGGAGCTGTATTTATGAAAACTGAGGAAGTGTTAGATCTTCCAGAGCAAATAGACAATGTAGTTAAAGTTCCAATTACTAAAGAGTATAAAAAGTTTGCTAAAAATAGAGTTATTGAAATTGAGAATAAAGAGTTAGTTGGGGATACATCATTAACTAAGATGTTATATTTGAGGCAATTAGCAAGTCAGTATAACACTAATAAAACCACTATGCTGAGGGATTTATTAGAGTCCACAAATGATAGGGTAATAATATTCTATAACTTCACAGATGAATTAGAGAAGATAGAGGACATGTGTATAAGGATGGAAAGACCTGTATCAGTGGTAAATGGACAGCGTAATGACCTTAAATGCTATGAAAAAGATGATGACTCAGTAACACTTATACAGTATCAAGCTGGAGCTATGGGGTTAAACCTTCAAAAATCAAATAAGATTATATATTTCAGTTTACCTTTAAGTAGTGAGTTATTTGAGCAGTCTAAGAAGAGAACTCATAGAATTGGTCAAAAAAATACTTGTCTTTATTACTACCTAATAACTGAAGATAGTATTGAAGAAAAGATATATGAGGTCTTGGGTACTAGAAGGGATTTTACAAATAAGTTATTTGAAGAAATAGATCCTGAGATTGAAGTTATAAAAGAAGAACCTAAAGAGGAAAAAATCACTCCAGCTAAGTTAATACCAGAACAAGGGATTACAATTTATATAGGTGATGATAAGTATTATGGTTCAGGTCACTTCTTATTAAGAGAAGATGTTTGTAAAAATGACTTAAAAAAGAGAGTTGAAAAGTTGTTATTGAGAGAAGTAGGAAAGGATTCTTTCAAGGACCTAAAAGAAAGAATTTATTCTAATAGTGAAAAGGAAATGTTAGAGCACGAAATAACAGATGGAACTCCATATATAACATTGAAAGATGGGGATTTTGAAACTAATATTCAACCTAAGTATTATAAGTATTTCAAGAACTTAGGGTTAGAGTTCAGATTTATAAATAGTATAGAGCCAGTTGGATTATTTAAAGATGGAATTTGGGTAGGATTAGTTTTACCAGTTAGAGTTACCAAACCAACGCTTAAATTTAATTCACCATCAAAAGAGAGCGAGTTTGAAATTCCAGAGGATGAGATACCATTTTAGGAGGTTAAAATATGCCAAAAGTAATACAGTATAAGAAGTTAAAAACTGAGACTGAAACAGTAATGAGTTATGGTGAAATTCTCAATATTATAGAAGAAAATTTGGGTTCAGACTTAGTACAAGCTTTGCTAGATTTTCAACACGATGAAGTTGAGACTCCAGAGAACAAGATGATCAGTTATATTGAAGATGGATATTTCTCAGAGCAAATTCAAGAATCAGGATTGATTGAAAAATTAGTTGAAACAATATTAATAGGTTTAGAAGAACAAGGATATTTAAAAAAGTCTAAAAATATTAAAAAGTTTATTCCAGATGAAGTAACTATGCTAGAACAAATTGACTTGAAGTTATCACCAGGAATGATGAAATATTTTGAGGAGTGATTACTGTGAGTGTTTATAAACATTTGAGTTTAGGAGAAAGAATTAAAACTATTAGAAAAAATAAAAATATAAGTCAAAAGGAAATGTCAAAGCTTTTGGGAATACCTTATTCCACATATTCCAATTATGAAAATAATAATAGGGAACCTAGCGTTGAAATTTTAAAAACCCTATGTGAAGTTTTAGAAATTTCAAATGACACAGTATTAAATTTAACTGAGAAGATAAATAATACTTCAAATATTGGTGTGAAGATTGCAAAGTATAGAAAATCAAATGGTTTAACTCAAAAACAGTTATCTTCCCTTATTGGTAAAAGTGAAATAACAGTGAGAAAGTATGAGAATGGTGATGTACAACCTCCACTCAATGTTATAGATAAAATTGCTGAAGCTTTAGGAGTAAATACTCAAGAATTAATGACAAGGTGTGAATTAGAAAATTATTCACTCAACAAGTTAAAAGAAGTGATAGATGGTTTTCAGTCGGATTTATTAGAAATATCAAATAATAAAAACTTGATATATGATAAAGGATTTTTAGATGGATTGAAATCAGCTTTAAAAATTATAGAAGGGAAGGGTTACTAGGATGAAGTTAAATGATTTAATGACGAATAAATTAAATGAACTGTTGGAGCAAACTAATGTGGTAAGTGTTAAACCAATTAGTGATAAATATGGTAACATTGAAAAAATTATAGTGGAATATGTACCACATGAAGGGAGTAAATAATGGATTTAAAAACAGTTGAAGAGTATTCAAGAGAAATGACTAGAGTGGAGTTTGATAATTTCACAGATGAAGAAGGAATATGCCCTGATGAAATGGGTTTAAATGTAGAACCTAGATGTAGTAGTGGTGTAGTGTGTGATGAATGTTGGAACAATGCTTTAGTAGGAATTACGTTTAAGGAGCCAGATAAATCAGTTATACCATATGAAGCTTTAAACCTATTAAGTAACATTGAAAAAGCAGAAGCTGAATATAAAAAATTAGGTGAGCAAAGGGACAAGTTTAAGTCAGAGCTATTAGAGCTCATGGAAGTACACCAAGTAGAGAAATGGGAAAATGAAGTTGTTACAGTAAGTTATATTAAACCAGGCGTTAGAAGTTCAGTTGATAGTAAGAAACTACTTAAGGATTATCCAGATGTATATGGTGATGTAGTTAAAAACTCAAATGTTAAGTCTAGTATAAGAATTAAATTGAAGGGAGTTAAGTAGTATGAGTTATTACAGCGATGCTTTAAATAAAGCACGTGTGAACAATGGGTTTTCAAGGGATGAAATATTATTAAAAGTAGAACTTGCATTGAAGAAAAGACCAACTATAAATGGATTAATTACTTTAGAAAACATCACTAAATCATTAGATGGGGATAAGATTCCAACAGTATTAGAAGCTAGTACTTTGGCTGATGCGGTAGGAATAGAGTTTTCAAGTTTATTTAATTTAAATAATAAGCCAGGGAGGATGAGGTAGATGTATAAAGATGTTAGAGAGCAACAAAATGAGTTATTAGCAAATGGGACTTTGTGTTATAGCTGCGGTAATTTGGTTGAAGCGTTAGTTGGAGAAGATAAGATTTTAAAAACTCCTTCGGGAAAACCAACATTATGTAAGGAGTGTAAAGAGCATGGGGAAGAGTAAATATGTAAAAGATGCTATCACCAAGCTATATGATGAACTTAACTACTTAGAAGAGCAAGTTGAAGAGTGCGGTTACGAAGTAATTAATTCCGCTATAAGTGATATGAAAGATGCTGTAGATAATGTAAGAGACGAATTTGATGATTATAACTCAGAGATTGATGATATTAAAGAGTTAATTGAAGAAGCTTATTCAGATTTAGATAAGGTGGTGGGTTAATGGAAACTAACTATATTATCACAGGAGTCGCTGATATAGATGAGGTTATTTTAGAAGTTGAAGATGTAGAGGAGTGTGAGGATTAAATGAAGAGTGAAATTATAAATCATTTAACATGGTTAACAAACAAAGTTTCAGAAGTAAATGAGTTTAAGAATTGGCAGAATGATTTCAAGGTTAAAGAGGTTGAAGGTGCATTTGATAAATTTTATAGTTCATTAAAGGCTAATAAACACATTGATTTAGAAAATTTAACAGTTTATGAAGCAGAAGAGTTAAGATTCTGTAAGTGGAGTGACGAATTACCTACCCTATATTTATTCCCATTATGGATAGTACCGTTAATTCCAGAAGGTATGGAAGTTAAATCAATTAGTGGAAATACTTTTAAATATTCTAAGGATAGTGCAGACAATGATGTAAGATTCGGTTGTGTAGCTTATGGAATTGAAATAGGTGATAAATAGTGGCAGCTGAAAAACAATTTGAAAATCAGATTAAGAAGTTTTTAGATAAACTACCTGATACTTGGTACTTCAAAGTATGGAGTGGTCCATATAGTAAGTCAGGTATTCCAGATATTATAGCTTGTATAAATGGTAACTTCGTAGCACTAGAGGTTAAAGCTGAGAATGGACGAGCTAGTGAACTTCAAAAGCGTAATATACGCGTTATAAATGAGTGTAATGGATTAGGTCTTATAGTTTACCCTAGTGACTTTGAAAAGCTTAAGGAGACGTTGCTAGAGCTATGCAAAAACTAAGCAAGAGCGAATTTATGCATAAAGTCATCAATGATAAGTATAATAAAAGGCTTAAGGAAAAAGAAATGTTAAACGGTGCTATGATTCATAGCATTGAGAACAATATAAAGATACAAGATTACAAAAGGAGGAAGAAGGATTATGGATATTAATGTCATAAAAATCAATGAAAAATTAAATGTTAGCTTTGATTATGATGCAAATATAGTAGCTAAAGTTAAAGAAATACCTGGTAGAAAATATAATCCAGCAAATAAGTCTTGGGATATGCCGCTACAAGCTATTCATAAGCTTAAAGAATCATTTGGAAGTGATTTAGAAATATCAGATGATGTGGATCAAGACTATGTAGCACCAAAATATAATTTTGAGAAAGAATTGGGGTTAATAAAAGGAAAAACAATTAGAGAGTTTGCTAAATGGGGATTAAAACAATTACCAGAGTACTTTTATGAAGTTCCAGCAGCAAGTAGTGGTAAGTATCATCCATTATATGCTCAAGGTGAAGGAGGACTTGTAAGACATACAATAGCTGCAGTTAGAATTGCTGAAGAACTATTCAGAAATGAAACAGTGCAAAACTTCACAGATAATGAGAAAGACATTATAAGGGTAGCGTTATTGTTACATGATGGGTGTAAACATGGATTAGATGGTTCATCACACACAGTATCAACTCACCCATTAGAAGTAATTAAGTATTTAGAGGATACTTACTATGAAGTTGATGAAGAAGAGCTTACAGATGAAGTTATAGAGATAATGGAAGATGGTCCATGGGATAAAATAGCTGAGTGTATAGCTAGTCATATGGGTCAATGGAATACTGATTATAAAACTGGAGAAGAAATACTTGATAAGCCTGATAATGTTATGAGAAGTTTTGTTCACTTATGTGATTATCTAGCTAGTCGTAAGATGTTAGAGGTAAATTTTGATGTGGAGGGGTAGAAGATGGTTTATAAGATAACCTTTGAGATTAATGATGTTGAAGACTCAATCCTTATTGAAGGTGAAACTATTGAAGAAATAAAAGAGCAAATTAAAGTTGAAATCTTTGAAAAAAGAAATGGAGTAGCATTTTTTAGTGAGAAAGTGAGTGATTAAATGAAACCAGTTAATACAGAAACAACTAATTCTATTTTAAAAGGTCCAGAAGGTTCTGGAGTAATTGACCTACCTATTACAAGATTACAGGGGTCAAATGGAGAAGCTGTGGTGGAAAGTTGTTGGGAGTTAAGTGAAAAGGAACTCGAAGAAGTTGTGAGAAGTAGAAGAGTGTATTTTATGTGTTTAGGAGCTACTCATCCTCCAATCTTAATTAGCACTAGTTCAGGTGTGGAGGAGTGTGATTAAATGCAATATTCACATTCAAAAGTAGAAGCACATGTTAGTTGCCCTTATAAATACAAATTACGTTATGTGGACAAACTTAAAGCTATTCCAGCACCTGAAGCTGATAATGCTTTGATATGTGGTAATACAATGCACCAGGGAGCTGAAACGAATTTAGTAGATGCTATTAATTTCTATTATAGTAATTATCCAATAACTAGTGATTTACATGAAAATGAGGTAATGAAGTTCACTTATTTAATACCGAAAATACATGAAATCTTAGATGGAGTTAATGTATATAAGAAGGAATTTAGAATAAACACTTCAAGGTTTGTTGGAATAGTAGACCTTATAACAAAAAATGAAGATGGAACAGTGGATGTATTTGATTATAAGTACAGTAATGCAGTAGAGAAGTATTCAGAGTCACCGCAACTTCACATTTATAAGTATTACTTAGAGAAAATGGGATTTAAGGTTAGAAAGCTTGGATTTATATTTATTCCAAAAGTAGCAATAAAACAAAAGAAGGATGAGTCATTGTATCAGTTTAGAGCTAGGCTCCAGGAAGAACTTCAAAATTCTAAGATAAGGATTATGGAAATACGATATGATACCACTAAGGTGGTAGAGTTTTTAGATAACATAATTAACATTACGGAAGATAGTGATTACAAAAAGAATCCAACTGGATTATGCAGTTGGTGTGATTATAAAAAATTATGTCTTGAGGAGGACGATGTAGATATGCAATTACCAAGTAATAAAAGAAGAGAAGTTGGAAAGGTGAATAAGAGGGTTCTTTGGATATATGGAGCACCATTTAGTGGTAAAACCACATTCGCAAATGACTTCCCAGACCCACTAATGCTAAACACAGATGGAAATATTAAGTTTGTTGATGCTCCATTCATAGCAATTAAGGATGAAGTTACAGTTACAGGAAGAGTAACAAATAGAAAGTTTGCTTGGGAAGTTTTCAAGGAAACAATAGCAGAACTTGAAAAAAAGCAAAATGACTTCAAAACAATCATAGTAGACCTTTTAGAGGATACTTACGAGCAATGTAGATTATATCAATATGATAAGTTAGGAATTACTCATGAGTCAGATGATAGTTTTAGAGCATGGGATAAGGTTAGAACTGAGTTCTTAAGCACTCTTAAGAGATTGCTAAACCTTGACTATGAAAACATCATATTAATATCTCATGTTGATACATCAAAGGATATTACAAAGAAAGCTGGAGATAAAATAACTAAAATAGCACCAAACTTAAATGAAAAATGTGCAAATAAAGTTGCTGGTATGGTTGATATAGTTGCAAGAGTTATTGCTGAGGATGGAAAGCATACACTTAACTTTAAAACATCTGAAGTTATATTTGGCGGTGGAAGACTTCACGTTAAAGCTGAGTCGATTCCATTGGAATTAGATGAGTTATTAAAGGTGTATGAAGAGGCTAATAAAGGTAAGAAGGAATTACCTAAAGAAGAAGCTCCTAAAGAAGAAAAGTCTTCAAGAAGAGCTAAGAAAGAGGAAGTAAAGGAAAGTTCTGAAGAAGAGCAAACACCAAGTGAGGATAAACCGAGAAGAAGTAGAAAGAAAGATGAACCGGTAGCAGCTGAAGAAGTTGAAAAGGTTGAAGCAGAAGTAGTTGGACAAGTTGAAGAAGATTCAAAGGTTGAAGATGTGGAAGTATCTGAAGAAAAACCAAAGAGAAGAAGATCTAGAAAAGCCGAGTAAACAAATTATGGTTAAGAGGGAACCATTAATCCCTCAAATATTTAAAAATACTGGAGGAAAAAATTATGGCAAAAGAAATATGGGATGAGTTTGATGAGAAAATCGATGTGGAAGGGTTAGCAAATGATGCTAAAGAAGCTGCTGAAAACGGTGGAGGGAACTTTAAAGAGGTTCCAGTAGGAAAATATGAAGTCGAAGTTAATAAGATGGAGCTTAAAAAGTCTCAATCTGGTAAGCCAATGTTAAGTATTTGGTTTAAGATTTTAGCAGGAGAGTATAAAGGTTCAATAATTTTCTACAACCAAGTTATGGACCAAGGGTTTGGTATTCACAATGCAAATGAGATGTTAAGAAGCTTAGAATCAGAGGTAGAGGTTGAGTTTAAGAGCTTTAAGCAATACAACAGTATGCTTTTGGACATCTTAGAAGATATAGTTGGAAACTTAGAATACATCTTAGTTTATGGTCAAAATAGCAAAGGTTACAGTACACATGAAATAGAGGAAGTATTTGAAAAATAATTGAATAAGAGGAGGCTTAGGTCTCCTCTTTATTATAGGAAAGGTGATTTAAAGTGGGTAGAGCAGAGCATAGAAAAAAACATAAAGTTGTTAAACAAAGAATGTCAGATGAACAGTTTAAAATACTACAAGGTGAAATTAATCAAGAATTCATAGAAAATGAAGTTAAAAATCAAATAGGGTTTTATCAAGAACTCTTTACTGAATGTTTAACTGAAGCATTTAAAAACAATGGAATTACTAATACAAGGGCTAACATGATTTTAGATGATGTTAAAACTATAATGATTAGAAAAGTTGAAGAGAAGAAACATAAAAAGAGAGGTGCTAAAATTGTGTAAGTTGAAGAGAACTTATTTAACAGCGGAAGAGAAAAATTTTTATATGATTTCAAAGGCATTCATCCAGTATTTAGATGGAACAAGAAATCTTGAAAATAAGGTTAGAGATACTGTTTGGACTGAGTGGGCATCAAGAGGAATGATAACTCCAGCAATGCAAAAGAATTTAAAATTAGTTAAGACATATCTATACAAATTCTGTAATGAATTAGAGGAAAACTTAAACGCTGCTGAAATAGAGAGATTGAGAAAACAAGTTAATAAGTTCGATTACAAGCTAATTGATGATTACACAGTTAAAAAGATGCTTAGAGACGTGAGTGACAACATAAAATATGCTGTAATGGAGAGAGATAAATTCCAAAATATAATGGTGGACATTGCAGAAGTTAGATGTGTTGGATGTAAAAAAGGTTATGTTGGGTGTGAAATTCATGACATACTCGAAGACATTGGAACTCCATATGTAGGTGAACAACCAAATTGTCCATATGCATGTGACTTATCAGAATTAGATAAAGATGTCATTGATAGGATTAACAACCTTAAAGAGAGACTAAAAAAGAAAAATAGATACTTTAAGGGGTGATACAAGTGAAATTATGGAGTTATGAGGATGTGAGTTTTTTAGAAGACAGTTGGTCTAGTAAGTCAATAACCTGTATTGCCAAATCATTGAATAGATCAGTGTGTAGTGTTAAGAATAAAGCACAACAGTTAGGATTGGGTAGGCATTTACATCAACAAGAATATATAACAGTGGCACAATTGATAACAGCTTTAGGGTTAAAAAGCAGTTACAGTTGGATGGTTATAAAATTTGAAAAATATAATCTTAGAATTATAAAAAGGGCTTCTATAAATAAAAGATATAAGGTTGTTTATTTAGATGACTTTTGGAAGTGGGCTGAAGAAAATAAAGGCATATTAAATTTTGCAAAATTTGAAAAAGGAAATTTAGGTAAAGAACCTAAATGGGTAGCAGAAAAGAGAGCAATTGATTTGAAGAATCCAAGTAAGGTAAATCACAATAGGAGATGGACCAAATACGATGATTCGTTGTTAATTGAAAAGACTAAGAGTAATCGCTACACCTATAAGGATTTAGCTAAGGAGTTTAATAGAACTGAGTCAGCAATAAAAAGAAGATTGTTGGATTTAAAAGTACCATATAGGCCTATACCACTAAACAATCATATTAAATGGTCCAGCGATGAAAATGATAAAATGGTTACCTTATACAATAAAGGGTTTGATACAAATGCTATAGCTCAGATACTTAATAAGACTCAATTAAGTATTTGCGATAGATTAAGGGTGAGGGGGTTGACATAATGCTGTTCTACGATTTTGAGGTATTTTCACATGATTGGATGGTCGTTGTGAAAGATACTGATACAAGAGAGACTCACAAAATAGTAAATGACACAAATGCACTTAGAGCACTTTATGAAGCTAATAAAGAAAATATATGGATTGGATTTAACTCCAGGAGCTATGACCAGTATATATTTAAAGGTATATTACTAGGAATGGATCCAAAGAAGATTAATGACCACATCATAGTTGAAGGTAAAGGTGGTTGGGAATATTCAAGTTTACTCAATAAATTTCAATTTTATAACTTTGATATTATGACAGATAAATTCAAAGGTCTTAAGCAGCTTGAAGGATTTATGGGTAATGATATTAGAGAAACAACAGTTAACTTTAATATAGATCGTAAGTTGACTGCGCGTGAGATAGACGAGGTTTTATTCTACTGTGAGCATGATGTTACTCAAACTATGCAAGTATTTATTAATAGAAAAGAAGAGTTTGAAAGTCAAATGAGCTTAATAAAAACATTCAATTTGCCACTTAAGTATGTGAGCAAGACCAAAGCTCAGCTAAGTGCAATTATATTAGATACTGATAGAATAGAGCATGATGATGATGAGTTTGATATCACAATAGTAGATACCCTGAAAATAGATAAGTATAAGCATATAGTTGATTGGTATAAAAATCCTATAAATTTAGATTACAAGAAATCACTTAAAATTGAAGTTGCAGGAGTGGAGCATATATTTGGTTGGGGTGGACTTCATGGGGCTAGAACAAAATATATGGATGAGGGGATATTTATTAACTCAGATGTAGAGTCATATTATCCAAGCTTAATGATTATATATAAATTCTTATCAAGAAATGTAAGACATCCTGAAAAGTTTAAAGAAATATTTGATGTTAGAGTTGGACTTAAAAGAGCTGGTAAGAAGAAGGAGCAAGCGCCTTATAAAATCGTTCTTAACTCAACTTATGGAGCTTCAAAGGATAAGTACAATAACTTATTTGACCCTCTTCAAGCTAACAACGTATGTATAAATGGTCAATTAATGTTACTAGACTTAATAGAGCATGTAATGGAGGCTATCCCAAGCGCTACATTGATTCAATCTAATACAGATGGTGTAATGTTTAAGCTACAAGATGAAGCTGATATAGAGGTCTATAAGAGTATTTGTAGTGAATGGTCCGCAAGGACAATGATGAACTTAGAACATGACTTAATTAAAAAGGTAGTTCAAAAGGATGTTAATAACTACATTATTGTAATGGACAACAGAAAGGTTAAATCAAAGGGGGCTTATGTTAAGGAATTAAATAGACTTGATAATGATTTACCAATAGTAAATAAAGCATTAATGGAATACTTCATTAGTGGAATTCCAGTTGAGCAAACAATTACGGAATGTGATAATTTATTAGAGTTTCAAAAAATAGTTAAGTCATCGAGTAAATATAAATATGCATTACATGGTAAAAAGATCCTTAATGAAAAAATATTAAGAGTTTTTGCTTCAAGATCACGTAGAGATGAAGGTATTTTTAAACTAAAGAAAGATAAAGATACTCCAGATAAAATTGGAGGTACTCCTGAGAGATGTTTCATAGAAAATAGTGATATAAAAGGAGTAAAAGTTCCAAGAAAATTAGACAAGCAATGGTATATAGACACTGCTAATAAAAGAATAAAGGATTTTATAGGAGAAGATATCAATGGATGATAAGGCTAAAGTTAAACAAGCTAAAGTTAAATTAAATAGTATGTACGGTATAAAATCACAACAATTTATTATACCTAGAAGATGTGAAGAAGAAAAAATAATAAAAGAAGGATGTATAAAACAGTCCTTGGGAGAGGTTTAAGATGAATATAAATGATAAATATAAGATTGAAGGATTGGATCCATTAAACGCAGTTGTACTTGAAAAGTATAAAACTAAAGCTACAGAAGAAAGGCTTGCTGAGGAGAAGTGGAAGATTATATCGTATCATCCAAATATAGAAGCTGCATTCAAGAGTTTGGTGGATAGAGTCATAAATGAATCAGGGATAAAGAATTTGCATAGTTTAATAAAAGCTATAGAAGAGTTGAAAGATTTCAAAAGAGATGAGTGGTACATTTCCGAAGATAATATAAAACTAAAACCAATAGACTTTGATAAATCAGAATTTCAAATTACACTACAGCAAGAATTAAATAAATGTAAAGAAGAGGATGATGAATTTTATAAAGCTATAATAAACAATGATATCCCAAATGCGCTTGAAGAATTTCACGATACTATTCAAAGTAAATTGCAAGTATTAGATATGATTAATGTTCCAGTAGGAGCAATAACATCGTCTCAAAAAGAGCATTTTGAAAAGCTAAAGAGTAGAGGGTGGGAGTTTAAATAATGGATAAAAGTAGTGTGGAAATAAGGCTTTTTGACCATAAAACAAATAAGGTTTTTTACAAGAGGTTGAGTCAAATAGAATTAGAGTTAATTAAGAGAGTAATAGATATTAATTGGGAAGAGTAGTTCACAATTTGAAGATATTATTCAGTAATTAAAGGAGGAATAAGAAATGTTATTAAAAATAAAATGTGAATATTGTGATACAGAGGATTTACAAGAAACCAATTGCACTACTACATTCTATTGTCCATCATGTGATGATGAAATATTTATAAATGAGTGCGAGATAGATGTTATGAAAAATATAAAATTAGAGTTAAGGGATGTACAAGGCAATGAAATAGAATTAGATGATATTGTTATGTTAAATGACAATAAAAAAGATTTAGCAAAGGTATGTTTCGGTGAGTTCGGAGTAAGAAATATAGAAACAGAGGAGATAGTTGATTATGTGATAGGGTTTTATTTAAAGACAATAGACACTGATGAACTATCAAAGATTGAGCCATTTTGCTGGGACATACAACTTAATAAAAACATAATCCAAAATACAAATTTAAAGGTTATGAAGTAGCGAACAATTCAAATAAAATATAAGATGAAGATGTTATTCAAAAGGTGGAGGTGATTAATATTAGAATTGATATGAGTAAGTATAAAGTTATATATAAAGAAAATGTTTGGAATTGCATTTGTATTACTCCTATGATTGATGTAACAAGAAAAGAAAATGTGACAATTGGAGAGTTAGAAGTTGTTGTATTAGATGAAACCAATAGAGTAAAGGTGTTATTGGACTCAGGGGATAATTTTCAGTTTATAAAAAGAATTGATTAGAACACGATTCAAATAAAAATATGAAAGGAGATTAATGATGTATTCAAATAGCAACGATGAAGTAATAATAAAAATAATAGGAAAAGCAACGTTGGAAATTAAGGCTCTGGAAAACTTAGAGGAGCAGCTAAAGCTGAAGAAAGCTATAGAGGAAGTTCTTTATGATTATGATGTAAAAACTAGAGAAAAAAGTTTAATGGTTGGTGATATAGAGGAGAAGTTGCAAATATACTTTGCGGTAAAGAAACTAGAAGGTATGAGTGAAAGGACTATAAAGAATTACGGGTATATGTTACTAAAATTCGCAAACTTCTATAAAATGCCAGTAGCAAGTATCACTACTATGGATATAAGAGTGTTCCTGGCTAAAACATATCAAGACAAAAAGGCTAGTTCAGTAAATTCAGTAATTAACATTTTAAAGAGTTTCTTCGGATGGTTAGTTCAGGAAGAATACATCATTAAAAATCCTATGCTAAAAATAAAATCTACTAAAGTACCAAAAAGGACAAGAGAAGCTTTGGATCAAGAACAGTTAGAAAAGTTTAAGGCTGCAGCTGAGAATGATAGAGAAAAAGCAATAGTTGAGTTTTTAGCATCAAGTGGTTGTAGATTGGGTGAATTAATTAGTGTAAAAATAGCAGATATCAATTGGACTGAAAGAAGCTTATATGTAATAGGAAAAGGGAATAAGCAAAGAAAGATATACTTTAGTATAAAAGCTAAATTGTTATTGCAAAAGTATATTGAAAATAGAAACGGTGACAGTGAATATTTATTTAGTACTCAAAAGAAACCATTCAAAAATATAGGTCCAAGAGGTGTTCAAGAGATAATAAAGAAAATATTAAAAAGAAGTGAGTTAGATAAAAATGTATTCCCACACCTATTCAGACATACATTTGCAACTCAAAGCTTAAATTCAGGTATGAGTATGCCAGTTTTACAAAAGATTTTAGGACATGAACAAGCATCTACAACTCAGATATATGCTCAATTAAATGATGAAAATGTTAGATATGAGTATAAGAGAGTCGTATAGTATAACTTAACATAATGATGAAAGGAAGTGAGATAAATTATGAAAAAAGAATATGGACTTATTTTCAGTAAGTATTATCCTTTAATAGCTGGAACAAAAAAACCTAATGTAGCTTCAGTAACAGATGAGTATGCAAAGAACTATGACGAAGTTAAGTTATTAGATGATTATGGAGCTACACTTAATCCAGATACAGTAATGGTTGACATAGATAATATGGACCAGGCTAAGAAAGTTAAAAAGATAATAGATAAAATGAAAGTAAATTGTATAATTATACAAACTACATCAGGTATGCACTTTCATTTCATGAATACCAATATAAAGTCTAATAAGCAGCACTTTTACACACCAATAGGGATTAAAACTGAAACTAAGTTTCCACATCAAAATGTAGTTACTCCTATTAGAATTAATGGAGAAGAAAGAAAAATTATTAGGTCAGCTGATAAGTTGGATAAGCTTCCAGTATGGTTAATGCCATTGAGTAAAAGATTTAATACTGATTTCACAAAGCTTCAGGAGGGAGATGGTAGAAATGACACACTCTTCAGTTACATCTTAACATTACAACAGCAGGCAATGACAAAAGATGAGATTAGGGCAACGATAAAAGTTATCAATCAATTTATACTTAAGGAGCCAATATCTGATAAGGAACTTGACATAATATTAAGGGATAAAGCATTTTTAAAAGAGAGTTTTTACATCAAAGGTAAGTTACAGTATGAAAAACTAGCTTTATACCTAATAAGAGAACATCATGTGGTTAAGATTAATGAAAAATTACACATATACAAAGATGGGTTTTATACAAATAACCAGGATGAGATTGAGAGGATAATGTTACAGTACATCATCAATTCAACAAGAACCCCAAGACTTGAGGTGTTAAGATATTTAGAGCTTAAGGCTGAAGAGGTGGAGATGGAATCACCTAAGTTGTTAACTTTAAAAAATGGGATTTTAAACTTAGAAACTAAGCAATTAAGTGAGTACAGTCCTCTTCATAAAATAAAAAATAGAATTCCTATAGACTATAATCCAATAGCTTACAATGAGTCAATGGATAAAACACTTAATAAGATATGCTGCAATGATAGTAACTTAAGAGCTCTAGTTGAAGAAATGATAGGGTATACACTATTCAGGAGAAATGAGTTAGGAAAGTGTTTCATATTAACTGGTCAAGGGTCAAATGGTAAGTCCACATTATTAGATATAATCAAGAGGTTGGTTGGAAAGGAAAACTTAGCTTCAGTTCCACTTAATGAATTAAATGATAGATTTAAAACATTCCAGCTAGAAGGGAAGTTAGTTAATATAGGTGATGATATCAGTAACAGTTACATTGATGATAACTCAACTTTCAAGAAATTAGTTACTGGGGAAACAGTCAATGTTGAAAGAAAAGGTAGAGATCCTTTTGATTTTGAAAATTACAGTAAGCTTATTTTCTCAGCAAATGAGATTCCAAGAATCAATGATTTAAGCGATGGTCTTAAGAGAAGAATTATATTTATTCCATTCAACGCTAAGTTTAGTAAGCGTGATGCAGATTATGATCCATTCATAATAGACAAGCTACTAGAGCAGTCGGCTTTGGAATATCTACTCAAGATATCATTAGAGGGATTAGATAGAATTTTATATAATAGAGAGTTCACAAGATCATCAATAGTAGATGAAGCTTGGGATGAATATGAAAAAACCAATAACCCTGTTATAGGATTTATTGAAGAAGCTAAAATAGAAAATGAATCAGTTAATGATGTATTCAGGCAATATCAATGCTGGTGCACTGAAAATGGTTTAAAGCCACTAAGTAAAGTTAAGTTCTCAAATGAACTAAAAAAGCATGGTTATAACAGTGATAAGAGAGTTAGAGTAGATGGAAAGCAAGTAAGAATATGGGGTGTGACAGAATAAAACACCCGCCAGTCACAGTTTGTCACAGTAGCTGTCACAGATAAAACACAGCAATAGCAATGGTTAGAGTGTGTTCTGTGACAGAGTGACAGGTTTAAAAATATTCTTAGTTTTTAAACTAACTTTTTTCAAAAAAAGTAAAATAATATATATAAAGAAATATATATAAGTCTGTCACACTTTTTTTGAGAAAAAATGCCATCAAAGGCGCATAAATACTATATTCTTAGTGTGACAAGTATGAATTTAAAAAAACTCAAGTCTGTCACACTTAAAAAGAGGTGAAAAACAGATGTCAAACGTTGATTTTAAAAGGGTTGAAGCTATTTTATATAACTACCCTGTAATAAAAGCTGAAATAAAAAATATGAAATTAGACCTTGAAATTTTAGAAAATGACTATAAAGGAGTAAATGCCCTCTCATACGAGGAAAAATCAGGCCCAACGCATAAAATAAGCTCCAGTGTAGAGGATGAAGTTTTAAGAAGAGCTGATGATATTCAAAAATTAAGAAGTAAGATAAGACTTAAGGAAATTCAAGTAGAGAAAATAAATAATGCGCTTGAGTCACTTGATTCTAAAGAGAGATTTATATTAGAAGAGCGATATTTTAAAAAGACATTTAATAAAAGCATAGCTGCTAAATTAGAGGTTACCGAAGATACTGCTTCAAGATATAAAAATGCTTTAATTTTGAAGCTAATTACTTTAATATAGATAAATTAGATATATATTTTATACAAAGTATCTATAGTGTATCGACAATTAATGTTTTAAACATAGTAAAATAGTAATATAGAAAATTTATTAAGGAAAAGGGCATCTATTTTAGGTGTCCTAATTTCATTTAAGGAGGTTTATATATGTCTGATATCAATGAAGTACAAAGTAAAGTTATAGACTTAATCCTTGAAGGGCACAAAATGACTGAGATTGCAAAAGAGACAGGTATATATAGGTCTCAATTGTATCGTTGGTTAGATAAAGCAGAATTTAAGGCTGAGCTTGAGGCACGAAGAGCACAACTAAGGAAATCAGCAGCAGATAAGATTACAGGTCAAGTAAATACATTAGCTGATGAGATGCTTAAGTTAGCTATAAAGAGTACGGACCAAAGGGTTAAACTACAAGCTATTAAGTATCTGATGGATAGAGCTCTTGGTATACCCGCTATTATGAAAGATACCACTACCACCGATACCACCAGTGAGATTAATACAAACTCATTAGAGAAGGAATTAGAAGAAATAAAGAAACTCAAGGTAATTAAATAAACTACCACATCACTTCGCATATATTATTTCGTTTAATTTAGTTTTAGCGAAATAATTATTTATTGATATAAATATAGCTTAATGCATTGGTATTACTTAGTTTATGTACTTCGTCTTACTTGTGATTTATATCAATAAAACTAATAAATGCGTTAAAAAGCATGAACATATAGTGTTTTGGTGGTGAAAGTTTACCTATAGTATACTTGGTAGGGGTACATTCTAAATCACAATATGCTAAATTACCTGGTGACCAGTTACACAATTTCTATAATATTTTTAAAAAACCAAGTTCCAGATAGAGCTCACATTAGTGAGAGGATAATATTTAGAGATAGAACCATTGTAAACACGTTATAGAGAGGAATTATAAACACTAGTATAAATTTATATTCTCCATCTGTAAAACCTCTCTATAACGAATTTATCGCTATTTAAAGTAAACCTCTTTTTGGCTAACATCCTTTTGTGAGTATAGTAACAAAATTTAAACTGTTAAAAGGATAAATATACCACCTTGTCGAATAGTAATATTTGAGAGGGGGTGAAAGTTAATGGATAGTAATGAAGTTGCTAATATTGTAAAGGAAATTAAATCCTTAGATTTAAATAGTATTCAATTACCGAAATATGAGTTTCCAGACCTTAACTTTATTAACACTAATTATAATTTTGATGAACTTAATAAAAGTGTAAGGGAAAAATATCAGCGAGAAGTTGAGAATAATGAAAACTTAAAATCTATAGTTAATTATAATGAGAAAATATCAACTTATAATAGGGAATTGGTTAGTTTAAATGAAAAAATTCTTAATAAGATAAATTCTTTAGATGATACATTAATTTTCTTAAACCAAAGCTTTACTAATAAGGTTGAGAATGATAAAGAGAGTGAAATAAGAAATCAAGCTTTATTGCTAGAACTTATAACCATCATAGATTCAAAAGATTCTAGTAGGTTAGAAAAGTTTATGACAACATTAGGAGCTCCGGTAGCTGCTGGATTAATTGTAGAGTATTTTAAATTCAAATTAGGATTGAGTTAGAACTTCCAAATGGAGGTTCTTTTATTTTAGGAAAGAAGGTGAGTAGATGAATGAAATTTATAGTATTTTAAAATGCAAAGGATGTCACAAAGTTAATATATTACTGAAAGAGGAAGTTTATAATACATTGGCAAACGGTAAATTTATTTCATGTGCTCATTGTGGATATAAAAAGTTTATAAGTGAGACTCCAACAAGTGATCTTAGAGACTGTATGAAGTCTAGAAGGTATAAAAGGAATAAACATGGAGCAATAGAACAAATATAAATAAAAAAAAGCACTCCCCCCTTCTATGGTAAGTACTTTTTTAATATAGAACTATAAGTGGTGATATTTAATCACCTTTAAACATTATTATACCTTAATTATATCATAATTTTAGGATAAATAGTAGTTTAAGAGGTGATAAAGTTGAATATACCATTTGAATTTCCAAGTGATGAAGCTCGTAACAAGTGGCTACTTTATCACTACTTAAAAAAATCATATACTGATATAGGAATTCCTGAGGATAAAGCTGAGGAATTAACAGACAAAAGAATTATAGAAAACTCTAAGAATTTGTTTGGATTCCATGGTTTAGCCTGGGCCCTAGGACAAATATCTTTAGAGTTTTTTTGTTTGTATTTTCTTCAGGATATATACCTTCCTAAGGAAGATAATGCAGCAGCTCCTTTAGCTGATGTTCATAGGGAGCTTTGGAAGGATATTCAAGATAGTGTTATAGGAAATGGTCCTGAACAGTTAGGAAGAGTTCTTCCTAGAGGAACCGGTAAATCTGCATTTGGTACTTTAGGTCCTACTTGCTGGGTAGTAGCTTATAAGCTTAAAACATATATACTTATTTGTTCTGATATAGGAAGTACAGCTGAAAAGTTTATCAAGGATATTAAGGATAACATGCTAGAGAATTCTTATATTGAAGCTGCTTTTGGAAAGCTACTTGATGATAGGAATAAAGATTTTATTTGTAATGCAACTCAACTTGAGTTTACAAATAGAACTTTTGTTGAGGCAATTTCTTCCTCTTCACCTATGAGAGGTAGAAAATATAGAAATGTTAGACCTGACTTGATAATCTTAGATGACTATCAATCAGAGGATGACTGTAGAACAGAAGAGGCTAGAGAAAAGAAGTGGAAAAAGTATTCTGATGATGTTAAGTTTGCAAAACAAAGGCCAATTAAGAGAAATGGTAAAGTAATTAAAAAAGGTACTGTTTTAATGGCCTGGGGAACACAGCAGCATAAAGAATGTTTCTATAGTAGGTTAATTAAATCTCCAACTTGGACTTTTAAAAAGGAAAGAGGGGTTTTAGTTGATAATGTAGATGAGTATTTCAACTCAGGACTATGGTTAGAGTTTAAAACAATTCTTAATGATTTTAAAAATGAGTGTAGACTTGAGGATGCTAAGGAGTTTTATTATAAACATGAAGAGGATATGTATTTTAACACTATTTGGAGTGAATTTTGGGACTGCTTAGAGTTGGCCCTTGATTATTATGAAAACCCTAACTCTTTTAAACAGGAGGTTCAAGGGGATGTAGATAGTATCGGTGAAAAATGGTTTAAAACTATGAGAACTGAAACTAGGGAAGAGATTGAAAGTCATAATTTTATAAAAACAATGCTAATTGTTGACCCTGCATCTGCTGGAGGTAGAAAAAGTGACTACTGTGCTTATTTAGTCGGGTCTACAGCTGATAATAATTTAAAATATGGTCGGTTTGGGGAGTTAGCTAAGATAAATGCTAGATTGGAGTTTGATAAATATATAAATCACATGGTGGAGATCTTAGTTGAGTATAAAGATATAACTCATGTTTATATTGAAAAAAATACATTCAACGGAGCAGATGCAAACCAACTTGAAAAGGCTATAAAAGACCATCCAGTTCTTAAATTTAGAAGTATAATTATTATAAATGAAGGTCAAAGAAAAAATAAGGATGATAAGATATCAACTATAGTTCCTTTCGTAAATCGAGGGGAATTTATTTTTTGTGAAGAAGATAGTGAATTTATTAAACAATTTATGGAATTTGCTGGTCAAAAGTTTACATTACATGATGATGCTGCTGATTCAGCTTCAGAGTTATGGTTAAGACTTGATGAGATTAAAACAGTTAATTTTATTCAATTATTAGATAGAAGGGGGTTGGGATTATAATGAATTTAGGTGACTTAATTAAAAAGCTATTTAAAAAAGAAGTTGGGTTAAATCTTGATAACCCTGAACATTTAAAAATAGTTACTAAAGCTTATGGGTCTTATAAGGTATTCCAAAATGTCTACGAAAAAATGTATAGATATTATAAGGGTGATACTGATGCAATTAGAAAATACCTTTTTGTTACTGAAAGGTCTAACTTAAAAATCAATGTGAATTACATTAAAAAGTTTATCAAAGAAGAGGTTGCTTATACATTGGGTAATGATATTACCTATGAGTCGAGAACAGATAATGATACTGTAATAAAAGACATAGAGTATTATACAGCTCACTGGGATGAGTTACATGATACTGACTTGATGAAATATCTATTGATATTCACAACTGTATATGAGCTTTATTACATTGATGAAAATGCTGATTTTTGTAGTAGGATTATAAAACCTACCGAAGGATATGCATATGTTGACAGTTCTTCAGGAAAGGTTTTATTCTTCATTCATACTTTTAAGAATGACTTCGAGAAAAACTCAACTAACATTGAT
>JBOFVP010000505.1:0-2139 GCA_051653165.1 Clostridium sp. | reverse complement strand
TCCTTGCTAAATCATCAATGTCACAACTATAAGCCCTATAAGGTTTTGATAATTCATTAAGCTTTAATATTGTATCTTCTTTTAAAGCATTAATATCCGTATATCTTTCATCTTTCCATATAAGGGTTTTAACCTTGCTGGAGTACTGATGATTTTCAACAAACTTTTTATTACTATTAACACTTTCAATTGTTAATCCATCTTTACCTATAGGAATGATCCTGGTATAAAAGTCATATGAATTTCTTTGAATGTTTAAAGCTTTAATGTTTAGATCTTCTATAAAGTAGGCTCCCTTATCTTCTCCAAGCCTTTCATAAATGTTAATCCTTTTATTTAAAGTATCAAAGACTATATCACATTTATAAACCTTTTTAGCCTCCTGAATTATGTCCCAAGATGAACAATTAGTTTTTCTTACTGTTCTTCTTTTAGTAACATTACAAGTTCCTATTGTCCAACCTGTACCTGCTAAGGCTAAATTAATACATTCAGTAATAGTTTTTTCTGTTGTATCAAAGTGTTCAAAAGGATTCCCTTCTAAAGCTTCAACATTCATAGTTGCTTTTACATCAATATATTCAAGAGTTTCATTTATTTCTTTTACTATAAATTCATCATCTCTGGTCCTGATGTAGCACTCTTCTTTAATAAAGGTATAGGCTTCATCATTAATTGGTAAAGAAAAAGAAAGTGTTTTATCTGAGTTAGATAAATCACTTTCTATGTTTAAATCAATATGATTTGTTATTGCAGCTATCTTATTTTTATTAACATCATATAAATGAAGCATATAGCCTCCTTTCTGATTACTCTTCTATCATAAATGATATTAGGTTAATCTCTTTAGCCGACATATTGCAATGTAAGATTTCATTTATGTTAAATGTATGAATATCTATCTCATTTTCAATGTCTAGTAATTCAGTAATATCGTTATTCCAGTTCTCAATGTCAATTATATTAATTGAACCATTCTCACTTACCTTTAATGTTCCATCTTCATTCTTTTCGCCATACTTATTTAAAAGCTTTTCTCTTTCAAGGTTATAGATCTTCGCTTCTTTTTCTAACTTCTTAACATTTTTAGAAATTGCATAACTTGCCTTAACTGGCATTTGAATCGATGTAATGTTCCCAATTCCCTCTAATATCTTTACTGTTTCTCTATTACTTAACAACATTTGCTACCCCTCCATCAATCTCATCTTCTATTAAATAAACTGCTGTATCAAAGTCTTCCATATCTTTTCTACATTGTGCTTTATTTGCATTGTATAAATCTTTATTAATTATTGTCTTATTTGTGTTAGCGTTTGAGCTTCCATCTGTGCTAACACTTGCATTCATATAGACAACTTGTTGCCCATCTATTCTACTTTCTCCTGATAAAGTTATGTTTTTTGTTAAATTCAACATCTTTAATTCATCCTTTCTATATCCACATAGGTTTATATTTGATTGTTATATTGCAATTGTTTCTACTAAATTTTAAATTATTAACTCCTGGAGACAATCCTGGGAATTCCCATAGGTCAACATCTGAAAATTTATTAATATTATCAATAGTTGCCTTGAACTTTTCCCCATCTAAAATAAACTTTTTATTTGCTTTTAGATTTTTAATTGTTATAGGAGCCTCGCTTACACCTTCTATTATTAAATCAATAATGTCTATACTTGGAGTTATTTCTAAAATACAAGGGGTTGATTTATTCCCTTGGGCTTGTATTGTTTTAGTTGTTACCTTATTTGCATACTCAACTATTTCATCTGAATACTCATAACACTCAACATCTCCATATAAATATAACATGTCATTAAATCCAGTTTCCTCTGATTCTAAGAAAGAGGGGAAACAGTGAAATTTATGAATTTTATTATCAAACTCTATATCAAATTCTTTTGATATTAATGTTGTAAAATTTGAAATATTATTCTCTATAATATCCCTTGTGTTCCCTTGAAATAATATCTTTAAATATAGTCTCTTTGGTACCTCATTTATACTTGAAGCTGATAGCCTTCTTTTGCTTGTAGCTAGTACTGTATCAAAAGATGTAGGTGTAATTAGCTTTTCACTTAATGAAGCTCCATACTGACTTATATTAATTCCATTTATCTTCAATGTTATCTCCT
>JBOFVP010000504.1:0-1226 GCA_051653165.1 Clostridium sp. | reverse complement strand
AAATCACTAAAATGCTTTTTTAAATCATTATATTTAACATCATATCTATCCCTCAAATAATGAGGTGTAGCAACAATTGTTCTTGTACCTGACTTCTCTGCCTGTCTTAGCATTTGAAGCGTCATTTCCCTATCCTTGGCACCATCATCAATACCCCATAAAATATGTGAATGTAAATCTACCATTCTTAGTTTCCTCCTTAGTCTAAAAAAATTAATAAAGGGTAAGAATTTACTTCCTACCTTTTACTATATATATTCTTAATTTGAAGAATCATCACTTACATCATTCTCTGATGCTCCCTGATCTTGATTTCCATCATTAGCTCCACCAGAGCCTCCTTGATTACCATCTCCTTCATTTTGTCCACCTTCTGAGCCACTTCCAGATTCACCACCTGAATTTCCTCCAGAACTTCCTCCAGATTCACCACCTGAATTACCCCCAGAGCCTGAACCTTCACCAGTTCCTCCTGATTCAGATCCACCTCCTGTTTGCCCTCCATTAGAACCTGAACCGCCAGTTGATCCACTCCCTCCAGTTGATCCACCACCAGTTGAAGGTCTATTTGGTCTTGCAGTATTATTATTTGAATTATTATTATTGTTATTTGTATTATTAGTAGCATTATTTGTAGTTGACTTCGCTTTAATACCCTTAACAATAACATTCTTACTATGATCTAATTCCTCAATAAACACTAACTTACTAGTAGCATACTCAGCAGGAATATTTCTAACACCATTTAGTAAACTCTTTAAATCAACAGCATTAGTAGCAATTTCAGCTCCAACCACCTTCATCTCAGCTATGTTTTTACCATTTAAATATTCAATATGTCCATCAGTAAGCTTTTTCTTAGCCTCCTCATCACCAGTAATAACCTTAGCTTGAACCTCTCTAATTTCCTTATACTTCTTAAGAGTATCATTATCAGCCTTTTCACTTAGCTTGTTTAATACACTAACAGCAGCCTTCCCTTTACCCTCAACAGTATTCAAAAGAATAGTTTTTCCATCAACAACAATATTTCCATCAACTCCAGTAAAGGTAATTCCACTATTTTTTAAAGTAGAAACAACATCCTTTCTATCTATAACAGTAATATTATCAATAGTTTTGCCACTATACTTCTCAATCTTACCCTTTAAGAAATCTTGATTCTCAACAAGAAGAGAATACTTTAATTGGTCATTTAACTTCTTTGATGGAAGATTCACTTGTAC
>JBOFVP010000503.1:0-9671 GCA_051653165.1 Clostridium sp. | reverse complement strand
CTTGTAATTTTGAGGTTTCAGAACCACTACCTCTTAATTTGCAAATTACAAATATATTAGGGTTATCCCATCCCTCTTTTAATGTCCACTTAGAAAAAATAAATCTCATTGGGGTATCTATATTTAATAATGTTTCTTTATCATGAAGTATTAAGTTCAATTCTTTTTCGATTTCATCATCTGAACTATTGTTATCTTTTGAAAAATATCCACCATGACAATCTTTTAAATTCTCCCTTGAATATATCAAATAATCTTTCCATGGACATTTTTCTAGTGTTTTTATTTTTTCATCTAATATTTCTTTTAAAGTTTTTTCAAAATAGATTCTTAATGTTTCTTCCTCTGGATTATCATTTCTATAAGCTTCTATTTTATCTATAAAAAATAGTGACATTGGCTTTATTCTAGGAGTATTTCCTATAACATTCATATATTTTTCTTCTAATTCAAAATGCTTATATAAGGCATCCTTTATCATTTTCTCTTGTAATGTTTCTGAAAATGAAAAAGGATTAATGCTCGGTCTGTCTTTCACTTCTAACTCTTGTCCATTAGAAAGTAAAACTTTTTTTGTCGTTAAAGCCTCAATAGTTATTCCAATCATTGAAGGGTGTATTTCCTGTCCTTTACCTATAACAATTTCTTTTTTGCTTCCATCTTCTTTTGTATAAAAAAATATTGCTTCTTTAGTTGTTGCTGATTTTAAAGTTAATTTTTCATTCTTCCCAAAATCCAACTCCTGTATATTTACTGAAATTCCTTTTACCAAATCTTGGTTAAAAGCTTTAACAGAATCTAAAGAGTAAATCAGATTATAAAATTCATTATCAAAGGTTGCTCCATACCTAATAATTAATTGAGGATTAAAATTCATAATATTTTTCCAAGTTTTATTATCGCTTTTAAATTTATGTGGCTCATCTATTAATATTATTGGTTTCACTTGTGAAATTCCATCTATACAAGTATCAGCAATATTAAACAATACTGTATCATATATCTCTGTTTGAATTGTTGGGCTATTTATCATATGTAGATTAATTACTAGTACTTGAATTTCATCTCTAATAAAGCTATCTTTATCTAAAAATTCTTTTATTGCTTGTGGAAAATTTTTTCTTCCCTTTGTTTTTTTGGTATTTTTCTTACTTTCAACAATATGGCAATTTATTTTTTTCCCCATATATTCATTTTTAAAATGTTGTATTGAAGATTCAGAATTTAAAAAATTTATTGCTCCAGCTTTTATAGGAGTAGTTGGTACAATTAGTATAAATTTATTTGTTCCAAATTTTTCATTTAATTCAAACATTGTTTTTGTATAAGTATAGGTTTTTCCAGTTCCAGTCTCCATATGTATATCTAACACTAACACATCTTCATCTTTTTTATTTTCTAATAAATCACCTAATCCATTAGCTTCCCTAACCTCTTTAATATTTTTAGCTATTATATCTTTTTCTATTGTTAATAAAGGATTTTGAAAATCCTTTTCTCTTTTTTTCGGAGTTATATTTTTAAAAACTTTTAATATAGATTCTACGGCTTCTGTTTGATGGTCTAACGATTCGTATACTAGGTGTATTTTTGACATTTTAATATCTCACCTCTACATTTATGGTCGCATTTTTTTTATTATTATAAGATTTTATATTTTCAGTCAACTCTTTTCTAAATTTTCCATCAGTACTTTCATATCCATAAATTACAATCTTATTCACAATAAACTCTTTATCTTTATCTATTTTTTCTAATAATTCTTTTACAAAATTTTCACTTCTTATTTCATTTAATATATATAAAATATCTTGAATTAAATATACTTCATTCTCTCCTATAAATAAAGATTTTATATTTTCACTTAATAAATTTCCATCAAAAACTTTATATGTTGTTAAAAGTGCATTTTTTTCATTTTTTGTTAATAGATTCTTTTCAAATAAAGTTTTTACTGTAGGATCAAAAGAGTCGTCAAGTATTAATTTATTTGGGACATCTTTTATTGAATAAATTTTAAAGCCATAATCTATATCTGCGTTTTTTTCTTTTTTTATTTTTTCAACTGATTTTTTTATTCTTTCTATTCCTATTGAAGTTATGTCAGTTGGTAAATTATTATCAATACAATATTTATATCCTTCAGTTCCTTCTGTTAATTTCTCCTCTAATTGAACCATTATATATTTTCTATTTCCTCCATCATCTGCATTTAAATCCATTACTGCATGGGCAGTAGTTGCTGATCCTGAAAAGAAGTCTAAAATAATTGAAGTTTTAGTTGTTGATAAATTAACTATTCTTTTGATTAGCTCTAATGGTTTAGGAGTTTCAAAAATTTTTGCTCCAATCAATTCTTTTAAATCTCTTGTTGCTTTTTTATTTCCTTCTAAATCATTCCATAAATTAGCAGGTCTTTTACTTCTCCCTTCTAAATAATATTTAAAATAAACATTATATTCTCCTGATTCAGATTTTTTCCAATAAATTAATCCTTCTTTTTCCATTTCTTTGTATTTACTTAATCCTACTCTCCATCTACTTTCATAACCTGTTGGTCCTATTGGAAAAATTTCTGTTCCATCTGGAGATTCTATTCCATAGTACATACTAGGCCTATCCTCTCTTCTATCTTCTCCTCCTGTTCTTCTTAATTGTAAAATTGAAAATTTTCCTTTTTCATCTTCTAGATTATATCTTTTTTCATCTTTTTCTGTTAATTCTAGTCCCCCAATTAAAAATAAATCTGTCTTTGCATAAACCAATAATGAATCGTAGCACTTTCCTATATTTTCAGTTCCTTGTCCCGTTGTTGTTCCTGTTGTTCTAATTATATTACCTAAAAAATTCTCTTCTCCAAAAATTTCATCACAAAGTAATTTTAACTGTGCATTTTCATTATCATCTATTGAAATGAATATTGCTCCATCTTCTCTCAAAAGTTTTCTAGCTAAATATAATCTTGGATACATAAATGTTAACCACGCTGAATGAGATGAAGATTTCTTATCAGTCCACTCTAATATTCTATCTCTTTCCCCTTCTGATATTATCTCTTCTTCAACCATTATGTTTAATTCTTTCTCACTAAACTCTCTATTATCATTGTACACAAATTCTCCATTTTTAGTATTATATGGTGGATCTATATATATTAATTTTATTTTATTTGAATATGCCGATGATAAATGTCTAAGCACTTCTAAGTTATCACCTTTTATGTAGATATTTTCACTATTTTTATTTATCTCTTGGTTGTTATGCTCTAAATCCTCTTGTAATACTGTTGAAATAGGGACGCTTACTAATCTTTTTGCATAACTTTTTCCAAGCCAATTAATTCCATATGAATCTTTAAAAGTTTTTATACTTGGATTTATAATCTCATCAAATTTCTGTAAATTAAAATTTCCATCTCTATCAAAACATTCTGGAAAATTGATTTTTAATATTTCTATTCTACTATCAATTTCATTTTCTAGTATATTTTTCATAATTTATCTCCTCTAATTATATGTATTTTTATTTTAATTATATCATTTTTAGCCGTCTCTTTTCAATTTTTTAGATTTTTATTTTAAATCTATTTAAACCTTAATTTTAAAGCTTTTTTATTCTCCCTTTACAAAAGATACCAAAAATTATTTTAAATACCCTTAAAATCAATTTTAGAGCTTTGAATTTCTTAAAAATAAAAAGAGTGTCACAGGACACTCTATAATTTTGATTCATTATATTATTTTCACCATTTGCAATAGTTTTTCTTCGTTTTCCGTTTTATTAGGAAGTATATAAAATTGATTTTCTTCATAAAACTTTATTAATTTAGAATTATTTTTTAACTCTACTAAAATAATACGTCCTCCAACAACCTCAGAAGCCTCTTCTATATAGCTACAAGCATAATCTATAAGTTCTTTTCCAGAAATTTTATCTTTATTACAATCATTTTTTGCTATCTGTCCTATCAAAAATGTAGAGATTTCTGAAACACTGTTATATAAACCATCTATCTTTTTTCTTTGATTATTGGATAGTTCTTCTGGTAAGTGAAGAACTTTTGTTGATAATGCAAAATAACCTAAAATATCTATTTCTCCATTATCTAATTTTTTTTCATCCATTATAAAATAAGTTCTAGCTTTGTTTTTATGTTGAAATAATTGAGCTTTTTTCTTTAAGAAAAATTCAATATCCTTATCATTTAAACACAGAAATTTATCTATAATTTCTACTACTAATTCTTTTGGAACTATTTCTTCAATTTCTTGTAGTGAGACGCAAACTTTTCTAATGATGCTCTCCCCCTTTTACGATTTACAGCTATAAATTCTTCTGTTTTATGTCTATCTTTTTTTATATCAGTATCAGAAGTAATAGCATCTATAATCATATCAGTTGCTTCTTTCCCTGTTACTATTATCTTTCTAGTAAATGATGATGTCGCCATACTCATCAACTCCTTCTTATTTGATAATATATTATATCATATATTTCTTCTTAATTTAATTCTATTTTCATTTTTTATTTTTAATATTTGGATTATTTTGATATCTGTATAAAACATTATTTTCTTTATCCCACCAATATTTTTCATCTTCTCTTATAATATCTCTAACTATTTCGATATTTTCTTTAGTTTCTTTATAATAAAATTTATATGTTCCTAATAAAAACAAACTAATAATTATCACATTGAAAACAAATGATTTTATAAAATATTTTTTTATTGAATCTACAAATTCCACTTTTACAATATTTGAATCTTTTATAAACTCAACTAAATTTGCTTCTCCTTTAGTTTTAATATTATCTAATTCTTTTTTAGTCACCAATACCGAAGCCACGAGTTTTTGATTTTCTTCCTCTAACTCTTTCTTGCTCTTTAATATATTCTCTCTGTTTTCTTTCTTTAGCTCTTCTATCAGCAATGGAAGTGATTTGGATGTCTTCAGTATCTCTTCTTGGGCTTCCATTATTAATAAACTCAATTTCTCTATTGATTTCTTTTGAACTTGTATCAGAGTTTCCTTTTCTATCTCTTCCTTTTTCAAATTCTCTAATAAATTCTGAAGTATCTTTATATTTAATTTCAATTCCAGTATCTGTTGCTCTTTCTCCTCTTGAAATATTGGTTCTGTTTTCTCTTGATCTTGTTCTAGAAAATTCATTCTCTAGCCCCTCCTTTGATAGTGTAATATGATTAAAGTTTTTATGTAATGTTTCTAACCTAAACTTATCTTTTTTTCCATTTAATATATCTTTTCCAACTTTAAATACAACATGTTTTTTCTCATCACTCCACTCTACACTGTAATTTTGTTTTTTCATTAAATCTATAAATTGAGTTCTATCATTACTCTGACTTGCAACTTTTAAAATTGTATTCACTAATTTTAGACTATCACTTTCTTTTTCTTTTAAAACCCCTTTTTTTACCGCCATATAACTACTTTGATTCCAAATAACAACCTTTCCTTGTTCTTTAGATTTTTCAGGAATTTTAAGTCCATTTTCTTTACAGATATCATTATTTAATTCTTTCAATCTTCTTAAATCAGAATTTTTCTCATGATATTTTTCCCCTGTTTCTAAACTTACAGAATTTAAAACTATATGGTTATGAATATGATTTCTATCTGTATGTGTTGCTATAAAAACTTCATATTTTGGAAAAGCTTTTTTACAAAACTCTACACCTATTTTTAAAGCTTGTTCTTTATCCACTTCTCCCTCTTTAAAACTTTGAACAATATGTTTATATTGTCTTCCCTCTAACTTATTATAAAATTCTTTTGTTTCTTGAAACTCTTTATTTGCTAATTTATAATCTTCTGAGCAATTTATTCCATAAGTAAACTCTGCTTTTTTAGCAACATAATCTAGCACTGCTTTAGCTCCAGTTTTTGACTTACTAGCTTTAGCTACTGATTTAATGATTGCCATAATTTATCTAAATCCTTTTCTATTTTTTTAAACTCTTCTAAAGAACTATTATTTAACTTTTTAGATATTTGATTTAAGCTATTTGCAATACTTCTTTTTATTAGCAATAGCTCCTTTAAATTTAAATTAAACTCTTTTATATCTGTGTATATCCCTTTTCTTATAAGCTCCCTTATTGTTTCAGTTTTATTTTTTTCTAAATTATCACTTTGACATTTTAATTTTCTATAATCTTCTTCATTTAGTCTAACAGTTAATTTATACTTTTTTTCAGTTTTCATATTTTATAAATCATCTCCATTTTTTATTTTATTTATAATTTAAAGTTACGTTTACATAGTGAGTTTAAATTATAAATCAAGAGGGTTCAAAGGGAGATTTCTCCCTTGCAAGTTAGTATTTTAGACAGACGAAGACGGCTAAAATGCGTAACTTGCCACTATTAAAAAAACATATTAAAATTGAGATATTCTATTCAAAAATTTTAAAATATCTAATCATAAAATTTATAATTTTTTTAATAGTGCTTCTTTTTTCTTTAACAATTTTTCAATGAATATAAATGTTGCTTAAATTCAAATATTGTCATTCTTGATAATTTATTTTTATTCACTTTTAAAGTTTCTAATGGAATACTTGTAATAATGTTTTTTATATCGCTATATAACTCTTTATTACTTAATATTCCCGAAAAATAATTTAACCATTTGATTTTATCTGCTGATAATTCAGTTTCTCTAATTTCGCTCTTTAAAGCTGTTTTATTTGATTCAAAATTCCATTCTCCTAAAAGTCCATTATAAAAAATTGCATCAAAACTTTTACCTTTTCCTTTTGCTAAAAATTCTTCAGTTAGTTTATAAATTTCTTTTGCTTTTTCCTCTGATAAGTTTAAAATATTTTTTCTAATATTTTTTTTAGTTATATTATTTATTTTAGAAAAATTTTCTAAATCTAAAAATTCATATCTACTACTAATTTTTTCTTCATCATTTCTTTTCTTAGTAGTAGTATTCTTTTTAATATTGTTCTTTATAAGTAGTTCTTTTTTGGGTGTACCACAGACACTACCCTGGTGTACCTGAGATACTACCCCTAGTGTATCTGTGACACCACCCTGGTATTTCTCTGACACCACCTTTTCATCTTTTCTTGTCTCTTCAAAGTTATCTTCAACAATATATTTTTTTAAATTATTAACAGTATACACATTTGTATCATTAACTTTTTTATCGTTGATCTTTTTAGTTCTTATAACTTTATTTATTAATTTTTTTTCTTCTAAAGATTTTATACATCTAATAACTGTACTTTTAGAACAATAACATAATTTTGCTAATGTGCTGTAAGATGGAAAGGCTACACCTCCATTATTACAATATCTTGATAGCACGACAAAAAGATGACTCTCATATATATTTGAAAATACATCTGGATTATCTATAACTGCATTTTCAACTTTAAAATAAAAGTCAACTCTTTCATCTTTAATTCCTAATATTTGTTTTTGTTCTTCTGTTAAATTTATCATTTCTCCTCCTCAATAAAATTTTTATTGAAGAAATTGCCTTTTTCCGTACCACATGCCGTACTATTTATGATTTTCTCTTGAAAAAATTAATATATTTTTGAAATAAAACCCCTTAAAAATAAAGGGTTTGGAAAGGATGAAAAGAATTACTTGATTGAGTGGGAATAATAATTTAAAATACAAAACACCTTGATTACCAATGGTTTTCAAGGTGTTTTTTTTATGACTGCACCCTAAATGCACCCATTTGATTTATTTTCTATTATTTAGAAGATATTCCTTAATTACTTTTACATCATCTGAAACTAAAACAATTCTATTTTCTAAATTAATATAATTATACTTTGTTTGCTGTTTCATATGTGAGACTTCGCTATCATATATTTTTTGATCTACTTTTTTATCTATCTGACTCATAATAAATTTATGATAAAATCCTAAAACGCTAGCTAATGATGTTACTATTGTCAATCCTAATTTTATGTATTCTATATTCCCCATTAAAATTTAAACAACTCCTTTATTGAATTTGCTTTTCTAAATACTTTTAACTCTATCATTTTATTTTTATAATTAAATGGATCTATTTTTATATTTCCCCACTTCCAGCTTATTTTTGATCTAAACCCAAATCAATCTCAGTTTTATCTATAATCTTTTTAACAGTATTATTATCAATCAAATTTTTATCTCCTCTATAGTCGGCTTCGTAAATCCCTTTAGCTAAATATGATATCTTATCAGAAATAAGTTTTCTTAAATCTTTTGGTATTCTTTTTCTTGTTTTGAATCCTATATTATATAAAGTATCATTAGGTATGAAATATCCAACAAGTAAAGTTCCTAATGGAATTAATATTCCCTGGTTAGTTATTAAAAAATCTTTCATCTATAGCCTCCTTTAATCTTTTGAAAATTTTTATTCATAAATGCAGTATCTACATCTATTTTTATAAGAACAATCTATACATTCGTTTTCTATTTCCTGTTTAAATCTAACATAATATCCTACTAAAAAACTCATAAATACCCCCATTATATAAACAATCATTTTGCATTCCCCCTTTTTAATAAAATACAGAATTATTATTAAAATATCGAATTGCAAAAGGTTTTTGAGGATACAAATCTTCAATTGGAGTATTTATGTCATCATAAGAATTAGGAAGTTCTAGCCACTTTCTTCTATATTCGTCTCTTTCTTTTTTCATATCTTCAGTTTCTTCAATATCTCCTCTAAGTACTGCCTTATCGTATAAATCAACTGACTTCATTTCACCTTCTCTCTGATTTCTAGCTTTATTTTTCTCAGAATCTAAAGTTATTAAATTTTCATTGATATAATCCTCTCTAGTTTTATCAACTATTTTATTATCTATAATTTTTTGACTATATGGATCATATGCTTCAATTACTCCATTTTCATTTAGGATTTCATTATCACTAAGTACTCTTTGATTTCTTGCTAATTTCTCTTCTTCTGTAGCTTCTCTAATTGTATTTTCACTTTCTAAATAAGTTATATAATGCGGGAGGTCTTCTCCAACAAATAAACAAGCTTTTCCTTTAAAATATTCTTCCATATTTTTTATTGGTTCATCTGTTACAGCAAAAACTAACGCTGTTCCTTTTTTAGCTTCTTCTTTACTTATGTAAATATATCTATTTTTAATCATTTTAAAATCTCCTTTTAATTTAATATTTTAATAAAAATCGTTAGTAATTTAAAAATTTCTGTCCTTTTCCTATAAATTCAGTGTTTATTTTATTAGATAATTCTAATCCAACTACCCTGTTTCCTGGTACGACTTGGCAAAAGCAAGAAGGTAGATTTTTACAGGGAACTAGTGGTTCTGAAAGTGCAGGTGGAACTGGTGGAGCTTCAACAGTAACTCTTACTACAAGTCATCTACCAGCTCATAATCATGGTGGTTCTGTTACAATTGCTTCAGCTGGAGATCATAAACATCAAGTTGATAACCATGCTCATACTCAGCCTTCACATTCGCATTATTACGAAGATTATTCTATTGTTTCTGGTGGTGGCTTAGCAGGATACAATAGTGGAGCTAACTCAAAGTTAGTTGGAAGAAATACAAATTCATCTGGAGGAGATAATACAGGTGGCTCAGCTCCAAATACAAATACAACTGGGTCACATGGACATAGTGCAACATTATCTATTAACAATACT
>JBOFVP010000502.1:0-2054 GCA_051653165.1 Clostridium sp. | reverse complement strand
CCAGTACCTCTTTTTTACTGGATTGTTTTCGCTCATTTTGTGATATAATATATTTATGTTTATGAGGAGGGTTTGTTATGGAAAAAGAGATTTTAGAGATTTTAAAGAGATTAGAGAGTAAAGTTGACAACATTGAATTCGATGTTAAGGAACTTAAGAGTGATGTTAAAGAGCTTAATAGAAAGGTTGATAACATCTATGACCAAACAGCTGATTTAACTGAGTATAGAACTTCTACTAGTGATAATATAGAAGTTATCAAGAGTGATGTTAAAGACATTAAAAAAGATTTATGTTTTGTTGAAGAAGCTACCGCTAAAAATTGGCAAGATATAACTAGATTAAAGGCTATCAAATAATTTTTGAGGTATTGGACGAGTTGCTCCAGTACCTCTTTTTTTGATTATTTTCTCTCTTTTTGTGTTATAATATATTTATGTTTATGAGGAGGGTTTGTTATGGAAAAAGAGATTTTAGAGATTTTAAAACAAATGCAAAGTGAATTGACTTCACTAAAAAAAGGTCAAGAAGAGACTAATTTAAGATTGAGTGGTCTTGAGACTAAGGTTGATAATATTGAATCTGATGTTAAAGTTATTAAAACTATGATGGATTCTGTTTATGATCAAACAGCAGACTTAACTGAGTTTAGAACAGTTGTTATTGAAAAGCTTGATGATCTTAAGGAAGTTGAAAAAGTAACTAGAGTTAATTGTTATGATATTGCTAAATTAAAGTCTATTAAATAAATATAGAATACTAGGTATTGGATGTGTTGCTCCAGTACCTCTTTTTTATATTTATTTTTACTTACACTACTAGGTAGTAGTATATAGAATAATTAATATATCTTTAATTAATATAGCTTAAGTAATATAGGGTTCTATTTATGTAACTTGTTTAAGTTCTATTTTTGTATTTTTATTAGTTTCATTTTTGAAATTTATTATCAAAAAAAGGTACTCAGAATTACTGAATACCTTACTTATTATTTTATTAAGCATTCTATTGCTTAGGTTCTACAAATAAAAAATACATACTTTGAATAACGAAAATTTGTGAAATAACTGCCACTATTAGCATATATACTTCAAAATAAAAAAAGAATTCAATATTACTAACTAAATTTTGCATAAACTTAAACATTATTGAATAAAAAAGTAATCCAAATAATGTGAATAGACTGAAAAAATTCCTAAGTATTTGTAATTTATAATATGTTATATATTTTTTTAGTCTATCTTTTCTTTCTATAATAGTTTCCTTAGCACATTCTATATTATTATTTGAAGATGTAATTATTATGCTCAATGTAGCTAAACTGAAAGCCCCTAATATTGATGTAATATTAATAATAATATTATTAAAATCATCTATAAATTTTTTAAACTCATTAATAGATGAATTACAAACTATATATATTAATACAGTAAAAATACATGGTAAAACAAATAGTTCAAAGAATTCTCTTTTCTTCATTGAGCAAAAGAAATTTGACAAGATAATATATATTTTCTCAATCATATTAACACCTCCTCATACAGGTATTTTACTCTTCTTCTCCTTCTATTACAATAAATATTTCATTTAAATACTCTTTATCTGAATCTATTAATTCATAATATTTATCAAATATATCTTCTGAAGCTACTAGCCCATCATCTCCTATTTTAACATCAATAAACTCACTCATTTTCATTAGTTCAGTATTTAATGTTATTAGGTTTCCACTTTTTTTACCATTTATCAATATTCTTTTTACCTTTTCTTTATTTAAAAATTTTCTAACATAAGCTTGAACTTTGCTCTTTGAAAATGAACGTCCTTGAATAGGCTTATAAACTAACTCTACTTCATCTCTACTTATATTATCTTCTGAGAATAGAATATCCTCATCATTTGTAAACTTCTCCTTATCTACTGTTACCTTCATTACTGATATTTTATCTAAATTAGCTAATTCTGCAAAAATATTTTTTGAAGGTATTGGATATATCTTTACATTAAACCTTAATAAATGTAATTTTTTATTGCTATCATCTTTATATGTCCTC
>JBOFVP010000501.1:0-2924 GCA_051653165.1 Clostridium sp. | reverse complement strand
GACTTTATTTTCATAGAAAAAGGGTAGAAGGGAGAAGGTAATGGAAACAAAAAATAAAACATACATAGCAATAGATTTAAAATCATTCTATGCTTCAGTAGAATGTATTGAGCGTGGACTAAACCCAATGACAACAAATCTAGTTGTGGCAGACTCAAGTAGAACAGAAAAAACAATTTGTCTTGCAGTATCACCCTCCCTTAAATCCTTTGGAGTACCAGGAAGGCCAAGGCTTTTTGAGGTTGTTCAAAAAATACGTGAAGCAAACATACACAGAAGATTTTCAACACCTAGGGTTAAAATCACAGGAACCTCACACAATATTAATGAGTTAAATTCAAATAGAGCTTTATCCATTGACTATATTGTAGCACCACCACAAATGGCTCTTTATGTGGAATACAGCACTAAAATTTATAATGTATATTTAAAATACTTTGCACCAGAGGATATACATATTTACTCCATAGATGAAGTTTTTATTGATATAACAGCATATTTAAGAACCTACAAAATGTCCCCACATGATTTAGTAATGACAATTATTCGAGATATATTAAAAACCACTGGCATTACAGCAACAGGGGGAATAGGAAGTAACTTGTACTTAGCCAAAATTGCTATGGACATTGTTGCTAAAAAGATGCCACCTGACAAAGATGGAGTGCGTGTTGCAGAACTTAATGAAAGGTCATATAGGGAGATATTGTGGAGCCATAAACCTCTAACCTCATTTTGGAGAGTGGGAAAAGGATATGCAAAAAAGCTAGAAGCAAATGGAATGTATACCATGGGGGATATAGCAAGAATGTCCCTATCACCCTATGGGGAAAAACTACTATATAAGTTATTTGGAATAAATGCAGAATTATTAATAGACCATGCTTGGGGAGTTGAACCTTGTACCTTATCAGAGGTTAAAGCCTATAAACCAGCTACCACAAGTATAAGCTCAGGACAGGTACTTTTATCTCCATACTCCTTTGAAAAGGCAAGGCTAGTACTTAAAGAAATGACTGATTCCCTAGTTCTTGATTTAATAGATAAAAAGATGGTAACGGACCAAATTGTTTTAACCATTGGATATGATATTGAAAATCTTAAAATCCAAGAAATAAGTAGGGAGTATAAAGGTGAAATTACAATAGATGCATATGGAAGAAAGGTACCAAAGAGTGCCCATGGAACAGCTAATATTTATAAACAAACCTCATCTATAATGTTAATTATGAATACTGTTTTAGAGCTGTATGATAGGATTGTTAATAAGAATTTACTTGTTAGAAAAATAAGTATTGGTGCAAATAAATTGGTGGATGAGGAAAGTGTAAAAAATAAAAATGTTATTGAGCAGATTGATTTATTTACAGATTATAGTGCATTAGAGCAACAAAAAAAGGAGCAAGAGGAAAGGGAAGCAAAGGAGAAGAAAAGGCAGGAGGCAATACTTCTTATTAAGAAAAAGTATGGGAAAAATGCTTTACTAAAGGGAATGAACTTTGAAGAGGGTGCAACAGGTAAGTCTAGGAATAATCAAATAGGTGGTCATAAAGCATAAGGAGGAAAGCGTAGAATGAATGAATATGATGATATTATAAATATGCCCTATATAAAAAGTAGAACTAAGCCACATATGAAGCTAATTGATCGTGCGGCACAGTTTTCTCCCTTTGCAGCCTTAACAACCCATTCAGATGCTATAACGGAAACAGGTCGTCTTACTAGGGAGCCTATTATATTAGATGAGCAGAGTTTACAGCTTTTAGATAGTAGATTTCATATACTTTTAGAAAGGTTATGTGAATTTCCTACAGTTACTTTCACTTATTTTGTAGAAGATCTTTATAAAAGTGGTGGGGAGTATGTGGAGGCAACTGGACAAGTTAGAAGAGTTGATAATTATGAGGGGGCAGTTATATTAGAGGATGGTAGAAAAATAAATATGGTGGATGTAATAAGTATTGTGGGGGATATTTTTAATACCTTCTAGAGCAACTATTAACATAATACTAATGCACTTTAAGGGGATTTTAGCATATATTAAAGTATAATTTTAAATGTAATTATGTAACTATTCTTATGTAGTCTCATATAATATTAATATACAAAGGATAAAAAGGAGAGATTATATGAGTAATACTTTTCAAAGTGGTACTATTAATCAAGAACTTTTAGATAGATTAAATCAAAATAACCAACAAAGTAATTTACAAAAGGCTAATACCATGTCAATATACCCACCTAATAATGAACTCCCTCCAACAGTGGTTTTACCACCACAAAATAACAATGAACAACAAAGCTTTGATTTGTTTCCTAGTAGCTATGATTTAAGAACCTATAACAGGGTTTCACCTGTAAAAAATCAGGGGGCAATTGGTTCATGTTGGGCTTTTGCCACCTATGGCTCCTTAGAGTCATCACTTCTACCAAGTACTCTAACAGATTTTTCAGAGAATAATTTAATCAATAAACATGGGTTTGATTTAGGGCCAAATGATGGTGGAAATCATCAAATGTCTTCTGCATATCTTTTAAGATGGAGTGGACCTATAAATGAAGAAGATGACCCATATACAGGGGTAATTCATCCATCACCAAATGGACTATTACCAAGTAGACATGTTCAAGAAATTAGACTTATTAAATCAAGAACATCCCCATTAGATAATGATAATATTAAACAAAATATAATTAACTATGGTGCTATTCATTGTTCAATAGGTTGGTATGATGTATTTTATAATGATGTAACCTTCTCTTATTTTAATCATGGAAATCAAGATACTAATCATGCTATTACAGTTATTGGGTGGGATGATAATTATCCAAGAGAGAGATTTACAGCTACCCCTCCTGGCAACGGTGCATTTTTAGTGAAAAATAGTTGGGGAACTTCCTTTGGGGATAATGGATATTTTTAT
>JBOFVP010000500.1:0-7572 GCA_051653165.1 Clostridium sp. | reverse complement strand
TTTTAGTTATATTAGTTATAGTAAATTATACTTCACAAAACTTTATGAATAAGGAAATTACTTATAATGAATTTAGAACATTATTAAGTGAGAAGAAAATTGATAAGGTAGTTATAACAAGTGAAAATTTAATAATTACACCATCAAATTCAACGGAGTATGCAGGTAAAACTTTATATACAGTAAATATTGGAGATGATAACTTAATAAAGGCTCTAGATGAGGCTGATGTAAGTTATACAGGAAAAAATCCAAGGAACTCGCCAATAATAAGCTTTTTATTAAACTGGGGATTATTAATAATTTTCTTCGCGTTAATGTGGAAATTTGTATTTTCTAAAATGGGCGGAGGCGGAGGCATGATGTCCATTGGAAAAAGTAAAGCAAAGGTATATTTTGAAGATGAAATTGGGGTAACATTCAAGGATGTTGCAGGTCAGGAAGAAGCAAAAGAAAGCTTAGAGGAAGTTATAGACTTCTTAAATGGACCAGAAAAGTATACAGCAATAGGTGCAAAATTACCAAAAGGATTACTATTAGTAGGTCCTCCAGGAACAGGTAAAACACTAATTGCTAAAGCAGTTGCAGGAGAAGCTAAAGTACCATTTTTCTCACTATCTGGATCAAGTTTTGTAGAGATGTTTGTTGGTGTTGGAGCTTCAAGAGTTAGAGAGTTATTTAAAGATGCAGAGGCACAAGCACCATGTATAATATTTATAGATGAAATTGATGCTATTGGTAAAAGTAGAGATAATGCTATGCAATCAAATGATGAAAGAGAACAGACATTAAATCAGTTATTAGCTGAAATGGATGGGTTTGATTCATCAAAGGGAATAGTAATTTTAGGAGCTACAAATAGACCAGAAATATTAGATAAAGCATTATTAAGACCAGGAAGATTTGATAGAAGAGTTATTGTTGATAGACCTGACTTTAAAGGTAGAGAAGCAATATTAAAGGTTCATGGAAATGCCGTAAAACTTGGTGATGATGTTGATTTAAGTGAAATTGCAAAAGGTACTCCAGGAGCTGTAGGGGCTGATTTAGCTAATATAGTTAACGAGGGAGCATTAAGGGCAGTAAAGCATAATAGAGAAATAGTATTACAAGAAGATTTAAGAGATGCAGTTGAAGTTATTATTGCAGGAAAAGAAAAGAAGGATAGAATATTATCAGAAAAGGAAAAGCAAGCAGTAGCCTTCCATGAAGTAGGTCATGCATTAGTTGCAGCACTTTTAGATAATACAGATCCAGTTCATAAAATAACAATAGTTCCAAGAACTATGGGAGCACTAGGTTATACAATGCAATTACCAGAGGAAGAAAAATTCTTAAGCTCAAGGGAAGAATTATTAAATGATATAGTAGTTTTACTTGGAGGAAGAGCAGCAGAAGAAGAAGTATTTAGTTTAGTATCAACTGGTGCATCTAATGATATTGAAAGAGCAACTCAAACAGCAAGAAGCATGGTTACTTTATATGGTATGAGTGAAAGATTTGATATGATGGCTCTTGAATCAATACAAAATAGATACCTAGATGGTAGAGCAGTTAGAAATTGTAGTGAGCAAACATCAACTATTGTAGATGAAGAGATATTAAAAATAATAAAAGAAGCTCATGAAAAAGCAAAAAAATTACTAAGAGAGAATAGAGAACTTCTAGATAAAATAGCATTTACTCTTTTAGAAAAGGAAACTCTTTTTGGGGATGAGTTTATTGAGATGGTATATGAGGATTATCCAGAAATGAAAGAGGCTCATGAAAAGAAGAAGAAAGAGAAGGAAGAAAGAAAAAATAAATTAACTAAAAAAGCACAAAGCATAGATGTAGTAATAAACGAAGAAGTATCTGTTAATGAAACTAATCAAGTGGAAATATCAGAGGAAATGAAGGAGTAGATTTTATATTGAATAAAGATTTAAACTTTTTAATTGAAGAGAAGAGATTAAATGACACTTTAGATATTTTAAATAAAGAAATATTAAATTATATTGATAAAAGAAAATATATAACTGATTATATTGTAGACTATAGAAAAAACATAATTGAAGAATATAAAGATGATGAAGATAAAATAATAGATTACTTTGACCATGAGGCATATGTTAAGGAAGAGGCCTTTAAGACAATAGATAGAAAGCTAAAGGAATATACTCAATTAAAAGAAACTCCATATTTCGGGAAGGTATCTTTCAAAGAAAATGGAGAGGATTTAGCTGAGGAGTTATACATTGGAAGATTTGGATTAACACCAGAGGAAACTTATGAGCCAATAATAGTTGACTGGAGGGCACCTGTTTCATCATTATTTTATAAAGGTACTTTAGGAGAATCAAGTTACGAGGCTCCAGAGGGAGATGTTCCAACTGATATTCTTTCAAGAAGACAATTTATAATTAAAAAGGGATCACTAAAAGGTGTATTTGATTCAGCTGTTGATGTAAAAGATGAAATACTTCAAATGGTTTTAACTGATAACTCAAGTGACAAGCTTAAGGATATCGTAATGACAATACAAGAAGAACAGGATGAAATAATAAGGAGTCCTAAAGATAAGGTTGTAGTAGTTAACGGTGTTGCAGGATCAGGTAAAACAACAATAGCATTGCATAGAGTTTCATACTTATTATATAACTATAGACAACAGTTTGGTGATAAGGTATTAATATTAGGGCCAAATGATATATTTATGGATTATATAGCTCAGGTTTTACCAACCTTAGGTGAGGGTGGAGTGAAAGAAACAACATTTGGGGCTTTTGCAAGTAAAGAAATAAATATACAAGAAGATTTTAATGATTTACCTATGTATATTGAAAAGGCAGTAATGGGTGATGAAGAAGCTTTAAAAGAGTATTCATATAAGAGCTCTAATGAATTTATTAAGGAATTAGATGAATATATTGGTACTTTAGAAAAAGATTATTTCACAATTAAGCCTGTAACATTCTTTAATGAGGTTATTGTAAGTATAGATGAAATTAATGAGTTATTTGAGAAGCATTATAAATCTATGCCTTTATTTAGAAGAAGTGAAAAGATTAAAAGAATTTTAACTTCAAAAATAAAAGATAAGAGAGACTTATTAGTATATCAATTAAATCAAAAAATAAAAGAAGAAATTGCTAAATTAAAAGAAGCAGACTATGAAATTGAAAAGAATAATATAGAGTTTAAAAGAAGAATTAAAATAAGAGAAATCATTAGAGGAGTTATGGATTCAAGGGCTGAACTTGAGGAGTGGCTATCTTATGAAAATATAATGCACTTATATAAGAGTCATTTTAAGGTTGAAAAACTTGGTTATATGGATTTAGCTCCAATTCTTTATTTAATGATTAAGTTAGATGGAAAGAAAGTAAGAGAAGAAATAAAACATATAGTTATAGATGAGGCTCAAGATTATAGCTTATTACAGTTCATGGTTATAAAGGAACTGACAGGATGTACATCATTCACTATTGTTGGTGATGTTAATCAAAGGCTAATTGACCTAGCAGAAAAGCCAGCAATGTTAAATCTAGATACTTTATTTGATAAAAAGGTGTTAGATTATTCATTAAACAAGAGTTATAGAAGTACTCAAGAGATAATGGAATATGCAAATCAATTCCTAAAAGAATCAAAAATAGTGCCATTAGTTAGACATGGTGAAAAAGTCTTTGAAGAGGTAGTAGAGGATAAGGAAGATTTAGTTGAAACTATACTTTCCTTAATTGAGGACTATGAAGAAGAAGGTTTAGAAAGTATAGCTGTAATTTCTAAATCAAAGGATGGGGTAAAGGCATTGGCTCCAGCATTGAAAGAAAAGACTAAAATTTCAGCATTTACAAGGGATGATTTGGTATATAAAGGTGGAAAAGTTTTAATTCCAGCATACTATGCTAAGGGCCTAGAATTTGATGGAGTAATATTAGTTGATGATGGTAAAGAGATGAATACTCTTGTTAAATATATTATGTGTACAAGAGCACTACATAGATTATCAATAATTAAACAAAATAGTTAATGAGAAAGGTCAGTAGAGGGTAGTCTACTGGCCTTAAAATATATCTATGATTGCTCATATTTTTCAATCTTTTTAATTACTTCATCATAAATAGAGTTTACAATATTAAAATCCATAGCATCAATGTAATAAACTTCTAAAGCATCATGTAATTTTTTAGATTCAGGTATTAATGTTAAAGCTTTATTAATTAGAGTATAGAAATGTTTAGAACATTCTTCTAGCTCTTCTTTTTTATTATCAAGAGAAGACGGAGAAGAGCAGTAATCACTCATAACAAATACTTTACCATTATACACTTGATTAGAAATTTCATTAGTTGTGAAAATACCTGTAGATAGTTCAGGTATAATTATATTTTCAAGTCTTTCAGGAATGAAAGGGTCATGCAAGTATAGAACGAAATATCCTAAATCTTGAGCTTGAGAACCTATTTCATTTAGGACATCTGTTTTTCTAAAGCCAGGACCACCTTTTAAAACATATAAATTATTAACAGTATTAGCTAATTCATTACCATAACTTACAATTCCATTAGGTGTAAAGGCAGTTGAAAATAAATGTCTATCAACTCCTATGGTACTATTTAAAGGTATTTTTAATATCTCAGATTTTAATGTAGAGATTAGATTATTAATCTTCATAGAATCAAGAGCTTCATTATTAAGAGAACTCCAATCCTCGTGTACACTTTTAGCCGCAGCAAGATATTTATAAGCTCTACCAAAATTTTTACCAATTGCTGTGTTAAGTTTTATAATCTCATTTTTATTTTTCATTAACTTATCAGCGTCTAGAGCTACACCAAGATTTACAATTTCATCAACAGCTCCAGGGTTTATAGGGTCTACAATATGTGGGGCAGTACCATCTAAAACTGCAACCTTTAATTCTTTAACAACAACTCCATCTAATGAATTATTGTCAGATGAACAATGATGAAACTCTACTGAATAACCCTTATCTAAAAAGTGTTTACCGATTTTTTTCATCATAGATGACTTTCCAGTTCCAGGACCACCTTTTAAGCAAATAATTCGATTTGCTTCTTTTTGAGTAAGTACATATCTATAAAAGGAGTAAAATCCTTTTGAGGTATTTCCACCAGGAAAAAGGTGAGTTTCTTTTGAATTTATCATAAAAATCTCCTATATAAAATATTAACAATATATTATATGTCTAATTAATTCAAATGTGAAATGTGTAAATACAAGTTTTTATGCATAAATAAAATCGATTTATGCATAAAAAGCATTGTAATAATAAGGAAAATAAGTCTTGAGTGGGATTGTAAGTATAGTATTTTAAAAAATATACACAAAAATTAAAAAAAGTTAAAAAAATACTTGCATAATTATAAGTATATGATGTATAATTATGCTATGTTAAAAATTAGAAATACTAAGGGGGAGTTAAATATGAAAAATGGATTATTAAAAAAGATCTTTGCAAGCGCATTAGTTGGGGTTATGAGTTTATCATTAGTTGCATGTGGAGGAGACAGTAAAACTGATGAGAAGGATATGTTAGATGTAATTAAAGAAAAAGGAAAAATGGTAGTAGGATTAAGTGCTGATTATGCACCATATGAATTTCATGCAATAATTGATGGACAAGATAAAATTGTTGGATTTGATATTGATTTAGCTAATGAGGTAGCTAAGGATATGGGAGTTAAGATGGAAATTCAAGAGTTAGAGTTTGATAATATTGTAGCAGCTATTCCAGCTGGAAAAATAGATTTAGGTATATCTGGATTAAATCCAACGGCGAAAAGAAAAGAGAGTATTGATTTTTCTGAAATATATTATAAATCAAGTCACACAATATTAGTTAAAAAGGGAAATGTTGATAAATTTAAATCAGTAGATGATTTTAATGGAATAAAAGTTGGAGCTCAAATGGGTTCAACACAACAAACAATAGCAGAGGAAGAATTGAAAGGATCTAAGCTAACATTACTTTCAAATGTTAATAATTTAGTTTTAGAGCTTAAAACAGATAAGGTTGAAGTTTTAGTAGTTGAAAAACCAGTTGCGGAAATGATAATAAAATCAAACCCAGAACTAGTTATAGGTAACTTACACTTTGAAGATGAAGAGGGTGGAAATGCAATAGGGTTTAAAAAAGGATCACCAAAGCTAGAAGAGCAATTAAATAAAACAATTAAAAGATTAAAAGATTCAGGAGAGTTAGACAAGTATGTAGTAGATGCAACTAACTTAATGGATAAGAAGAAAAAAGACTAGAGTATTAGTTTAATGTGGAAGGGGTTACAACATGGATTTTAGTTTTATACAAGAATATATTCCACAATATTTTGATGGAGTAAAGTATACAATAATAGTATCTTTAATAACTGTATTTTTTGGGGTGTTATTCGGATCACTATTATATTTTATGAAAAGTTCAAAATTTAATATATGTGGAATAAAGCCATTAAAAATAATTTCAATAGTATATATAGAAATTATTAGGGGTACACCGATGTTACTTCAAATAATGATGATGTATGCAGGATCTAAGATGTTCTTTGGAATAGACTTAAGTGCATTTACATCAGCTATAATAGCTATTTCTATGAATTCAGCAGCATATGTTTCAGAGATAATTAGAGCAGGTATAGATGCTGTTGATATGGGGCAAATGGAAGCAGCTAGAAGTTTGGGGATGACAAAGATACAAGCTATGAAATTAGTTGTAATTCCACAAGCAATTAGAAATATACTACCAGCAATAGGTAATGAATTTGTTACAATAATAAAGGAATCATCAATGGCATCTGTAATTGGGGTAGGTGAATTGATGTTTGTTTCAAAGTATATAACGGGGGCAACATATAAAGCATTTGAACCATTAATGGTTGCAGCAGTATTTTATTTTGTTTTAACATTCTCATTAGGAAGAGCAATGGCGTATTTAGAAAGGAGGCTGAAGGCTGATGATAGACATTAATAATCTTCATAAATATTTTGGGAAAAATGAAGTTTTAAAAGGCATTAATGAACACATAAGTAAGGGTGAGGTTGTAGTTGTAATTGGGCCATCAGGTTCTGGGAAAAGTACATTTTTAAGATGTTTAAATAGGCTTGAAGAGCCAACATCAGGGGACATAAATTTTGAGGGGGCTAATATTACAGATAAAGGTACTGATATAAATAAAATAAGAGAAAAGATGGGGATGGTATTTCAACAGTTCAATCTTTTCCCACATATGACAGTATTAGATAATATTACTGTAGGACCTATTAAGGTAAAAGGAATTTCTAAAGACGTAGCAGAGAAAAAAGGAAGAGAACTTTTAGCTATGGTGGGATTAGAGGAAAAGGAAAAAGCTTATCCATCATCATTGTCTGGGGGACAAAAACAAAGAATTGCTATTGCAAGAGCATTGGCAATGGAACCAGATGTTATGTTATTTGATGAACCTACATCAGCATTAGATCCAGAAATGGTTGGGGAAGTTCTAAATGTTATGAAGGATTTGGCATCAAAAGGAATGACAATGGTTGTAGTAACACATGAAATGGGATTCGCTAAAGAAGTTGGGGATAGAA
>JBOFVP010000499.1:0-3280 GCA_051653165.1 Clostridium sp. | reverse complement strand
GCTTAAAGGTAGACTTAATAGTAGGATTGAAGATATTTTAGAAAATCTTCAAGAGTTTGGAGAAATTCCAGAAGCCTTACAGGAAAAAATATCATCAGAAAAAAATTGTGATACCCTAAAAAAATGGTGTAAGCTTTCACATAAAATCAAATCAATAAACGAATTTGAATCACTAATAAGTTAAACTAAAGGTGTAGTACTTTTTCATACTACACCTTTAAAATATTAATTCAATTTAACTACAACCTGATTCCCACTAATTAAAGAAGCACTAAATTCCATTTCTAGACCTTTTGTCCCCTTAGGAACCTCAACCACATAAACCCCAGACATCTTTCTTCCAGCACCAACATTTCCATCAAGCTGACCAGCCTTAGCTGCTGTAAGTCCCATTAATGAATAATCACAGGCTCTTCCATCAGAATCCACAACCTTAAACATCATAATAGAAGAAATAGCCTTTTCTTCATTTGAAGTATTCTCAACTGTACAATCTATTGCAATATACTCATTACCATCCTTAGGTTTTGTAAACTCGTCCCCTTCAACTGTATACACCTTATTAACTACAAAATTTAACCCCTTTAGTTCAACCACATCTGAAACATTGTAGCTCTTATTCTCATTACTACTAACCTGTGAAGAATCACCCTCTACTGATCCCCCCTCACTTGAGGCTGATCCAACCCCTCCAATAAGTAAAATAACTAAAATCCCTGTTAATACCTTATGCTTCATGAAAAAGTTTCTTGAATCCTTACCACAGCTAGGACACTTACTTCCCTTAGCCACCTCATTACCACAAGCTTTACAATTAATTAGTTTTTGCATTTTTTATTCCTCCTTAAAATAATTATTTAAATTCCATATTTAGAATCAATATCAATGAAAATTTCCTCTTTAATTTCTCCATCCTCTGATATTAAAGAAACAGAAAAACGAAGCTCCTTATTTCCCCCCCTAATCCTCTCAACTATTTTTGGAATATCCCCTAAAGAACATTCAACTCCAAAAATAAATTCATAATCTCTCCAAACCCTAAGCATCCTTTTTTCCATAAATCACCCCTATCTAAGTAATCCTAAGCTTTAGCAAATGTTAAATCTAAAGCTTAGAATAACTTTGTAGTCATCTTAGAATATTAACCCTAAGATATGTATGGTCAGAAAACAAAATAAAACAGAAAGAGGAACTAAACTCCTCATCACCTATAATAAAGGTTTTGATTAAGCTATTGGTCCGCTACTTGCAGACTTTTTAAATTTTTTTCAAAAACTTTGTTGCAACTTTAATAAACCATTGATAATATCAAAGATAAGAGAAAATATTTTTAGGAGATTTAATTAAATGGATACGAAGGATACAATAGAATTTGATAATATTATTGAAAATGTAAGGGATTATAAGGAGCTTAAAAAGCATTTAGATAACACCATTAAGGATTTGACTGAAACTACCTTCCATGAGTATTTTTTGGCTTTGTTAGAGGAGAAGAAACTTTCTAAATCTAAGGTTATTTCTACTGCTGATATTTCTAAAAGCTATGGTTATCAAATATTTGACGGAAGTAGAAAGCCTTCTAGAGATACTGCTATTAAGCTTTCAATAGTTGGAGGATTGTCTCTTAAGGAAACAGAAAGAGCCTTAACACTTGCTGGGGTGTCAAAGCTCTACTCAAAAATCCCTAGGGATTTCATTATTCTTTTTTGCATTAAATCTAGAAAATCTCTAATTGAAACAAATGATTTTTTATTTTCTGAGGGTGAATTAGTTTTAGGTGATAAGTAATTTTTAAAGCTATTATTATACTCCAAATATTAATCCTAGAACTACTATTATAATTAATGAATAGACTGTTAGCGCTACTTTCTTGTTTTCTTTAACAAATGGAAGCTTCTCTTGAATGTTTCTATAGTTTGTATATAGTAATGTTAAGGAAAACAAGATACTGCTTACCCCTATGTTTGATAGCAACTCTGTTATAGCAAATCCATTTTCATAAACAGTTAAACCAAATATCATAAATGCATATCCACAAATAGCTATAATCTTATGTTTTGGGTTATTACTTCTAAACCCTGGTATTTTTTTCTCATTTATCTTCTTAGGCGTTACTATTTTTTCTTTATGAATTACTGCCTCTTCATTTAATTTTATTTTATTAATCTCTGAAACAAGCTCTGATATATTTTCATATCTAAGCTCTGGTGCAAGCTTTAAACATCTATTAATAATATCACTGAATTTTCCTGTATGCTTCTCTATGGAATGATGTTGCCCTGTTAGCATTTCATTAATTACCACTCCAAGGGAATATATATCGCTTCTTCCGTCTGTTTGGCAGTATCCTAATTGTTCTGGTGGTAGATATCCGTTTGTACCAAGAATCTGTGTATCTTCTGTTTCCTCTTCTTTGTAAACTCTTGAGGCATCAAAATCAATTAGCTTAACCTTACCTTTATTGTCTATAATAATATTTGAAGGCTTTATATCTCTGTGGATTATTGGGCTTTTTAGTGAATGTAAACACTGAAGTGCTTCACATAAGGAAAGTGTATATGCTTTTGTTTTTTCCTCACTTAAGCTACCTTCTCTTTTTAAAATATCACTTAGATTAGCTCCATTTATAAATTCTTCTATTATAACTAGTCTTCCGTCCCACTCTAAAATCTCATATATCCTTGGTAAATGCTCATTTTCTATTTTCTTTAATCCTTCATAGACTTCTTTTTTTGAATAAAACAATGTTTTCTTTATGTAAACTAACCCATCCTGCTCATTTAAAACAAGCTCTACTTTTGCCTTATCATTTTCTTTAATTACTTTTAAGGTTGAGTATTTACTAAGTTTAAACTCTATCTTCATATCTCCCATTTTATCTCTCCAATATACATATTCCATTTAATTATAACAAAATTAGTTAATGGATAATAGAGTAAAAAATAAAGGTACTAGATATGATAAGTATCCAAATCTAGTACCCTTCTTATACTTTAAAAAAATCCTTTATTATTATCTATATATTCATACCCACTTCCCCTAACTAAAGAAAACCTATCCTTTAAGCCATCTGAAACCCATAAGAGCTTATCCTTAGTTATTAATACACCCTCAATCCCATCTAACTTATTAATTAAAGCTTGCCCCTCATCAAAATCCATTAAGAAAATAGCTGTAGATAAACCATCACAATATGCACTGCACTTTCCAACAACAGTAACACTCAAAAAATCTGACTCCTTAGGATACCCAGTTAAAGGATTTATTATATGTCCATATA
>JBOFVP010000498.1:0-1301 GCA_051653165.1 Clostridium sp. | reverse complement strand
GTCAAGTATATTTTGGAGGTATAAAGCTTCCACTTGGTATTAGTGCACCTTTTTTATTTGCTTTTGGTATACAGCTTATTGTTTTTTATGTAAGTAATACCTTAAGAGCAAATTTAAAGAAATGGCTTATAGTTGTTTTAATTATGGCAACTTTATGTTCAACCTATTTTTCATATATAGGAATTTATAACTACATAAATTCACCAATAAGCTACTTAGAGGATAGATATGGACAAATATATGATAGTATTACTGATAAATACAATATAGAAAGAGAAGAACTTAGAAACACGATGAAGGAAAGTATTTTTAATATTACTAATACTTTAAGTTCAAAACATACTGAGGCTATAAAAAGAAATGAGAAAAACAAGGAACTTCAACAAAAGATTGATAATATTAAGGTGAAGAGTGGAAATATAACAGCTCAAACTGGGGGGCTTAAAAGGCCTAATATTAATGATTATAATGGAGATACTTCAAGATATTACAGTGATATGGCTAAGTATAACGCTACTGTTGCAGGTATGATGAATGATGCAGGTAAACAAGATTCTGACCTTAAAAATCAGCTTTACGAGAATGAAGTTAAAGCAATACTTGGTGGAAAAACCTTAGATGAATTTAAGAGCGAAATAATAAATGATGAAACCACTAAAATGCAGATAGAAAAAGCTGTAAATGAAGCTTATATATTGGTTGAACCATCACCTAAAGATATATCATTAGTAGAAAAGATAGGGATTATCCAAGTGTATTGTCAAGATTATATAGTCAGTGGAAAGGGTAAAAGTGAGGTTTTTACTAATGTATTAACTAATTTAAACTCAATTTACTCCCAAGTTAGTAATAAAGAAAATAGTGATGTATTTCAAAAACAATTAAATAATTTTATAATAATGAATGATAAAAATAAAGTAATAATGAGAGATTTAAGTGCTCTTGAAAAGGAAGCATATCTAGATAGCTATGGTAGAGAGATGAATGATTCTAGTTTATCAGAGGATGATGGAATGCTTCTATACTCAAAAATACAAAGTGAACTTAAAAATGGTGCATATATGTTAAATGATTTAAAAGGTGATAATTATATAGATTTGACATCTGAAAATTACTTGATTCATAACCTATATGTTTTACCTATACAAAACTTAATAACAAATAATGATGGAAGACAAATGGCATGGTTTTGTCTCTTATTTGCAGCATTGGTAGATGGATTATCACTAATTTTCGCTTTAACTAATGGTAAAAATAGAACCTCTCTTTTTGCAAAAAGAAACTTTGATGTTGTAGGAAAA
>JBOFVP010000497.1:0-3309 GCA_051653165.1 Clostridium sp. | reverse complement strand
CATCCCATTTAGTGATGTTCTTTTCACCTATAGTTACAGTAATTCCACACAACTGTGCACCATTACCCCAAGGCTTATATTCATCACTCCATCCAGTAATTCCAAAGACTGCATCTAATCTATCCATAATAGCTCTACTTGTTACATAAGGTAATGCTAATGCTTTAACCTCACCATTACGCTCAAAAGAACTACCTATTCTCCATTCAATTTCTTCGAATGTGAATGGTTTTTTTAATTCAGCTTCTAACTCTCTTACATTAATTACTTCAACATTATTCATATTATTTACCTCATCTTCTGTTATATTTTTTGTTTATTGTTATCTTTCTTTTACTATTGTCTAACTCTTAGAAATAAAAAAATCCCTATAAAACTCTATAAAGAGTCCTATAAGGATTATCTACTCAATTTGTTAAATACCACCGAACCCATATATATAAGCCGGTTATGTTAAATAAAATATTAATTTATACACTAATTCTATCATGACAATTTATAATCTTCATTATGAAATTATTGGTTAATTACATATTTAATTAATACTTGATACCAAAAAATATATGATAACTATAGCAATTATACTTGTAATTATTTTAAATCTAAATATTTCAAAAGTTTCACCATAGCTCTTCTTTATTGCTAAACTCCTAATTTTTATCCATTTTATTAAGGTGATTTTTTTATTTACTTTTACATACTTTACTATATCCTTAGTCCCCTGTTTCCATACAGACTCAAATTTTTCTCTATATCTATTATCTAGTATTGCACAAATTATATATGTTAATATAAAGCTTATAAATGTATAAACACCTCCATAATAATTTAATCTAATAGCAATAACTATCAATATTAAAATCCTTATTCCCCTAATATAAAAATTTTCAATTCTTATCTTTTTATCCCTACCATATCTAATATGAAACTCAATTAAACAAGATACTATTAACAGTAGAACAAAAGGTAAAATTTCTTGAATAACTTTTATTAGCTCTTTATCGTCCATAATTATCCCCCGAATATCATAAAAGATACACCCTTTATATTAAGTGTATCTTTTAAATTATTATTTTTCTATTAATTTATAATTTGCTTCTTTCAATACATTGTTATGACTTGTATTATTAATCTCTAATTTACTCAACTCTCTTGGAGATAACGGAATATACTCTATTGAAAACTGATATATTCTCTTATCATAGAAGAAGTCTTTAATTATAAGATTTTTCTCTTTTAACTCTTTCAGAGCAGCTAATATTCTATCTCTTTGTCTATCTTTTCTCTTAGTGTTCCAATATATTGCAGTAGAAAACATTCCTAAAGCTATTAAATCATTATATCCTTGGTTATTAATAGCTGATCTATATCTTCTCTTTTGGAACCATATAGCTAATTGCTGTGAATCTGTGCTTAAATTATTAAACGTTGCTTCATCATATTCAAATGTACTTTTCTTTAAAACAACAGCCTGTAATATAGGTCCTAAATAAACTGTAGCTCTTTTAGTTCCTTCATCTTCGTATATCATACAGCCTAGTAAGTTACCATGAATGGAGTTACCTTCAATATCATATGATAAATTCATACTACCAAGTTTGGCTATTGAATTTTCAACTACCTCATAATACTGAAGTGTATTTGGCATACCTAAATCAGTAACTATTTGATATATTGTTTTATCTATAGGCTCACCTAATACCATTTTTTCTAAATGGGTATAGTAATATCTAATTATGTTAACATCTACAGAGTTTAGATACTTAACAGATTTTAATAAAGCAAGCTGTGTCATCATATCTAAGAATTTATCTGCCTTTGCTCCTCTCTTAATCTCTAGATATGTCATCTTTTCTAGTTGCATTAAAATTTTATCGTGATCTTCTTCTCCTACCATTATTAACTTATCTATCGTTGATGGATTAGTTATATCAGGACATTCCTCTAATGACTTCTTTTGTTCATCAGATAGAAAATCAATTCTAGATGTAGTATCTATAGGTATATCTGATAATATGCTTGGTATTACTGTTACAGCTTTATTATTTAATTCATCTTCCTTACATCTACTTACAAAGGATAGTAATATATCATTTTTAAATGCAGATGTTATAGATCTTTTATTAAGTGAACTAATATATTCAAATTCAGTAAGTAATGCACCTTCATTACGCTTCCAAACTTCTAGAGATTTAGTTTTTATTATAATGTATTCATCAATATCTTTAGCTCCATAAAAAGCTTCAAACTTTTCACTTGGCATTTCTTTTGATAAAACCTTTTGGTAATGAATTTTTGCTGATTCTATTTCTTTTGAAATACTACTACTAGTATCACTTAGAATTTTCTTTACCCATCTGATTTTGGTCATTCTTATATTATTGTATTTTAAGTTTTTTATTGCTAGGTCCTTATCCATTGAATCGTATAATTGATTAAGCTGGGGAACTAGCTCAAGATAAAAACTATTAAAATTCTTATCTATTAAATCTTCATATTTAATTTTAAATTTGTTCCTTATTTCTTCTTCTAATCTCTTAATCATATTACACCTAATCGTTGCCAAAACATTATAGAACTCTATAAAGCTTGTTTAATTCCCTATTCAACGTGTCCGATTTTGTAATTCAAAAGAATATACTACTTTCGTTTAATATAACACTCCCAGGGCTTAAATTCCCATACAACTCATGGTACATATTAGTAGTATCTTTTAAGTGATTAACCTACTAATTTATATCTTGAAAGATTAATACTTGCATTATAGTCTCTACCTATAACACAATCACATTCTTCACAGATATATGTCCTTTCAGATAATGAAAGCTTTGTTTTTATATGACCACACTTACTACAAGTCTTTGATGATGGATACCATTTATCAGCTTCAATAAACTCAATTCCATTGAACTCACATTTATATTGCATTTGTCTTTTAAACTCATATAAACCTTGCTTTGCAATAGCATTTGATAAATACCTATTTTTCATCATACTTTTAATATTAAGTGTTTCCATAACAACTCTTGATGGCTTGGTTTTCACTATCTTGTTGGTTGCTTGGTGATTATAATTACTTCTTATATTTGCTAATTTTCTATGTAGTAATTTAATCTGCTTTTCGATTTTCACAATATTACTTGTTTTGACAAACTTATTCCCTTCTTTATTTTTTAGGTATTTGCGAGATACCCTACGTTGTAATCTACGTAGCCTTTTTTCAAGTTGCTTTACAACTCTTGTTTTATTAATATTTTTAAAAGTCATTCCATTGGAGCATATAGCTAAATCCTTCACTCCAACATCAAT
>JBOFVP010000496.1:0-6197 GCA_051653165.1 Clostridium sp. | reverse complement strand
ATAAAAAGGTTGTAGTTGAGGTTAACTTCGAGATAATAAACAATGAGAATTATGGGTCATTTATTGTTAAGGAGAATGATTCATTAGAAGTGTTAAGCTTTGTAGGAGGTGGATAAAATGGAAGAAAGAAATGCACCTGGAATTAGTGGGATTTTAAGAGGATCAAAGGTTGCAATTGCTGGATGTGGTGGATTAGGGTCAAATATTGCAATATCACTATGTAGAATAGGTGTTGGAGAAATCTCTATATATGATTTTGATATAATTGAGGCATCAAATTTAAATAGACAACAATATTACTATGATGACATTGGGAAGAAAAAAGTTTCTACTTTAGAAAATATATTGAGAAATATTAATCCATTTATAAAAATTAATGCTATTGATGTTTATCTTGATAAAAATAATATGGAAGAACTTTTAAAGGGTCATAATGTAATAGTTGAAGCTTTTGATAACCCAGAATGTAAGGCTACAATAGCTAATGTAGTTTTAGGTAATTTAAAGGAAAGTTATTTAGTGTCTGGGTCAGGAATGGCAGGATATTCATCATCTAACAAAATAATAACCAGAAGGGTAACAAAGAAATTATATGTTTGTGGAGATGGAGAAACAGGATATACAAAAGAGGTTGGAATAATGGCACCAAGGGTATGTATAACAGCAAATCATATGGCAAATATGGTGCTTAGATTATTGTTAAATGAGGAAGAGGTGTAAAAATGGATAAATTGATAATTGGGGGAGTGGAATTAGATTCAAGATTATTTTTAGGGTCAGGTAAATATAGTTCTAATGAATTGATTCCAGATATTTTAAGAGAAAGTGGTTCACAGGTAATTACAGTAGCTTTAAGAAGAGTAGATTTTGATAATAAAGAGGAAAATCCACTTCAATATATACCAAAGGATACTATTTTATTACCAAATACATCAGGAGCAAGAAATGCAGAAGAGGCAATAAGAATTGCAAAACTTGCAAGAGCTATGGGGTGTGGTAATTGGATTAAAATAGAAGTAATATCAGATAATAAATACTTATTACCAGATAATTTAGAAACATTAAAGGCTACAGAAATATTAGCAAAGGATGGTTTTGTAGTTCTACCATATATGAGTCCAGATCTCTATGATGGAAGAAGAATGGTTGAAGCTGGAGCAGCTGCTGTTATGCCACTTGGGGCACCAATAGGAAGCAATAGAGGGTTGAAAACAAAAGAATTAATAAGAATAATGATTGAAGAAATTGATGCGCCTATAATTGTTGATGCTGGAATAGGAAAGCCATCTGAGGCTATGGAAGCTATGGAAATGGGAGCGGCTGCATGTCTTGTAAATACAGCCATTGCAAGTTCTAAGGATCCAATAAATATGGGAAAAGCTTTTAAGCATGCAGTAATTGGTGGAAGACTTGGATATCTTTCGAAATTTGGTGCAACCTCAAAAGAGGGAAATGCATCATCACCGCTTACGGGATTTTTAGATGGGAGATAATTTCAATGAGCTTTTATAATGTGATAAATAGGTATAAAGAATTTGATTTCAATGGATATTTTGAAAATGTAAGAGAAGAAGATGTGAGAAGAAGTATTTATGAAGAAAATAAAACGCCAGAAGATCTGTTAAATTTATTATCACCAATGGGTTTGAATTTTTTAGAGGAAATGGCACAGGTATCAAGAGAAATAACTTTAAAGCATTTTGGGAGAACAGTACTTATATATACACCAATGTATTTAGCAAATTATTGCGTTAACAAGTGTGCATATTGTGGGTACAATGTAGAAAATAAAATTAATAGAAAAAAATTAACTTTAGAAGAAGTAAAAGAAGAAAGTAAATCTATAAAGGAAATGGGGATAAAGCATTTACTTATTCTAACAGGGGAAAGTAAATATCATTCACCTGTATCATATATAAGAGAATGTGTACAAGTTTTAAAGGAGGACTTTCCATCTATTTCTATAGAAGTGTATGCAATGGATGAAGGTGAGTATAAAGAACTTGTAGAAGCAGGAGTTGATGGATTAACGATTTATCAAGAGACATATAATGAAGAAATATATGATAAGGTTCATATTAGTGGACCTAAAAAAGATTATAGATATAGGTTAGATGCACCAGAAAGAGGAGCTAAAGCTGGAATGAGAACAATTGGAGTTGGTGCATTGCTTGGATTAGGTCCTAACTTTAGAGTAGATGCATTTTTTACTGCGTTACATGGAGAATATATAGCAAAAAAGTATAGAGGTGTTGATGTAAGTTATGCATTACCAAGAATTAGACCATGTGAAAGTGACTTTGATGATATAAATGAAGTAAATGATAGAAATTTAGTTCAAATGCTTTTGGCTTTTAAAATATTTAATGAAACAGCAGGCATAAATATCTCAACAAGAGAAAGATCAGGGTTTAGAGAAAATTTGATTCCACTTGGAGTAACTAGATTGAGTGCAGGTGTTTCTACCGAAGTTGGGGGACATACACAAAAGGATTCAGGAGAAGCACAGTTTGATATTGAGGATAATAGAACCACAGATGAGGTAAAGGTGATTATTAAAAAAATGGGTTATCAGCCAATTTTTAAAGATTGGGAGAGAATATGATATATTTAATAACAAATAGAAGGTTAGTTACTGAGGAAAGATACTTAGAGGTAATAAGAGAGGCTTCCTATTCAGGGGTTGAAAGAATTATATTAAGAGAAAAAGATTTAACAGCAAATGAATTAGAAAAATTATATTACAGAATAAGAGATGTAATAACTGAGGATACAAAAATAATTATTAATTCAAATATAGAATGTGCAAAAAAGGTGGATGCTTATGGCGTTCACCTTACATTTAGTGACTTTTTAAAATATAAAAAAGTAAATGATATAGTAGTGGGAGTTTCAATACACTCAATAGAGGAGGGTGTTAAAGCTTATGAGTTAGGAGCAAACTATATTTTAGCATCAAACATATATGAGACAGAGTGTAAAAAGGGGGTAAAGGGTAAAGGGGTAACTTTCCTACTTGAACTTAAGAAAAAAATTAATATTCCAATAGTAGCACTTGGAGGTATTAATACAAAAAATATAAAAAATATATATAATAATGGTATAAATAATGTAGGAATAATGAGTGGTATTTTTTTATCAAAGGATGTTAATGAGTATGTTAGCTTATTAAAGTAATATAAGATTCTATAAATTAACAAAAAATGTATTTTAAACTACAAGTTGAATGGTTATTTCAATTAAATATTAAACACAATTAAATAATAATTTCAAAAAATTGCTAGTAAATTTACAATTTTTATAATATAATTTTAGTATGGATTTAGATAAAGTATTAAGTTATATATAGATAAATTATTTTTAAAAGGTGAAAAGGGGACTTAAATAATGAAGCTAATGAGAAAAATAGTAATAATATTTATTGTAATGACCTTAATAACTTCGGCATTATATTTTATAATAGGACAGAGTTTAGTTGACTTTGCTAGTAATGGGGAGCTAGATAGAGGACCAGGAAGAATGAATGGTGCTATGGGTAAGGTGTCTGGAGAGATTAGTAAAATAACATCTCAAGCAAGAGAAGTTGGTGAACAAATGGAAATATTCATTAGAATACAGGCGGATTACGGAGAGGAAAAAGCTAATGAATATATTAAATTAGAGAAAAAATTAGAGAAAATGAAATCATCACAAATTTTACTAGTTAATAAAGATGGAATGTTTAAGGAAATTTTAAGTAGTGGAATAAATGATAACAATGAAGAAATAGAAATTGATAGAAATGAAATAGATAAAATAGCAATAAAATCTAAAGAAATTTTAGAAAAACCAGAAAATAGAGGAAAAATGTTTGATGGTGGAATTATAACCACTGAAACAAGACCTTATGTAGTTGGTATGAAGAAATTAAGAGTTGGAGAAAGAAGTCAGGGAGATATTGTTTTAATAGTAAACCCTATGGATGAAGCTTATGTTCAATTTTTAAGTGAAATAACTGGAAGAACATTAGGAGTATATAAGGAGAATGAATTAGGTAGTATTATATGTGAGGATCCAATAAATCTTTATAATAAGGAGTTTCATTATAATGATACACCAGAAGAAATTTATTTTTATTTAGAAATAGAAACAATAGGACAAGGACCAAAATATTATTTTAGAATGGTTGATGATAGAGAAGTAAGAAATAATGCAACACGATATATTAACATATTAATAATGCTATCAATAATTATTATGATAATTGCAAACTTATTAATTTATTTCTTAATTAAGAAAAAGGTATTAAAGAGAATTTTAAACATAAATAGTATTGTAAATGAAGTTGCAGCAGGAGAAGATTTAAGTATTGAACTTCAAGCAGATGTATCAGGAGATGAAATATCAACTCTTACAACAGATATTAATAAAATGTTTAATAGACTAAAGGTTTATTCAGATAATTTAGAATATATGGGTAGTCATGATCTTTTGACATCATTGATAAATAGGCATAAGCTTATGGAATATATAACTTGTTTAAAGGAAGCAGGAGAAGAGTTTTCATTATTCTTTATAGATTTAGATAATTTTAAGGGGATTAATGATACATTAGGACATAATGCAGGTGATGCTTTATTATGTAAGATATCTAAAGAAATTTTGGATTATTGTAATGAAACAGGATTAAAGGTTAGTAGAATAGGTGGAGATGAATTCTTAATTGTTAGAAGTGGTGTTAATGACGATAATATTACAAAGGAAATAGGGGATTCAGTTCTTAAAAAAATAAATAGACTATACGAGTTTAGTAATTATTCATATGATGTCAAGGCGAGTATGGGGATAAGTTATTACCCTCAACATTCAGAAGATGAAGTTGAGCTGCTTCAATATGCTGATATTGCAATGTATTGTAGTAAAGGCAAGGGAGGAAACTCTCATACTATATTTGAAAATTATATGTTAAAACCTCTAGAACTTGAAAGTAAAATTAAAATTGCACTTGATAATAATGAATTTAAGGTATTCTATCAACCTATATACAATGTTGAGAAGAATCAAGTTATGGGAGCAGAAGCTTTAATTAGATGGTACTCAAGTGAAGGGATGATATCACCAAATTCTTTCATATATTTAGCTAAGAAAACAGGGGATATTGTTGGGATTGATACTTTAGTATTAAATGATGCAATATCAACATGTAAGGAATGGATTGAAAATGGGCATAAGGATTTTTATATATCAATTAATGCATCAAGAAAATTTTTAATGCAAAGCAATATTTATGAATTAATAAGAGAAGAACTTAAGAGCAAGAATGTTCCTCCTAATTGTTTGAAATTAGAAATTACTGAAGATGAAATAATTGATGATGTAGAATATACAGTAAGTGTTTTAAATAGAATAAAGGAAATGGGAGTTAGAGTTTCATTAGATGATTTTGGAGTAGGTTATTCCTCATTCCAACACATTAAGATGCTTCCTCTTGATACTATTAAAATAGATAGGAGTTTAATAGAAAATATAGAGATAGATAATAAATCAAAGTCAATAGTAACAACAATGGTTACACTTTGTAAGAGTTTGAATTTAAGTATTATTTGTGAAGGAATAGAGGATAGAAAACAAGTAGAGATTTTAAAGGATCTTGGATGTAATAATATACAAGGATATTACTTTAGTAGGCCACTTCCAAAGGATGAATTTAATAAATTGAGATAAGTAAAAGAAGGTTCAGAAATGAATCTTCTTTTTTGATTTCATAGTATTAATATAATTGTAAGAAAATCTTTAGAATTTCTTACAAGTTAATAGCTAAGATTTATGATATAATTGTTATTAAATGGAAATAGCTGGAGGGTGTATATGAATCTTAAAAATAATATAAGAAAAAAAACCAAAAATAGTTATAATAAACATTTAATAAAGAAGGAACAGAATTTTTATAAAAATATGATTTCTTCTAAAGAAGCAGGGGGTAACCTAGGCTTTTTCAATGAAGGAAATTTGGCTAAGGTTATATTACTTGTTACTGTGTTTTTGCAAATTGTTTCATTGGCTACAACATTTAAGGGGAGTCAAGTATATTTTGGAGGTATAAAGCTTCCACTTGGTATTAGTGCACCTTTTTTATTTGCTTTTGGTATACAGCTTATTGTTTTTTATGTAAGTAATACCTTAAGAGCAAATTTAAAGAAATGGCTTATAGTTGTTTT
>JBOFVP010000495.1:0-6199 GCA_051653165.1 Clostridium sp. | reverse complement strand
AATAGACTATATACTTTTGTAGGTCCATATTAACTTCATTTAGTTAAACTTATTTAATATATGATTATACATACTCATTATCCATTTTGTTATATCCTTATAGTCAGTTCCCTTTATTTCATATATTTCTTTCTCATATATAGGTATATAATTATCTACTATTATACCACACTTTACTTAATAAAGTGCATATCTTAATACTTAACAAAAGCCAAATAAACTATACTACCCTTTACTTAAAATACTCAACAGTATAATCTGAGGAGCTAAAATATTCTTCTAATTGTATCAGGTAGATGAGCAAAATCACACTCCCTAATCACTTGGGTGTTTATTTGTGTCTTATCAACTCTCTCTTTTATTAGTGTTTTAAAATCCTTTGATATCTTTGGTTCTCCTGAAAATAAGTACAAAGCACCTAAGGTTAACGCCCCAAGTCCCCCAATAGCTAAATAAATCATAAATCCTCCACTTTTTTTAAATATATCCATATATTATATGATAAAATATGAATAAGATATTAACTTTTTTAACTTTAATTGACATTTTAAAAACGAATAATTATTATTAAGTAAAAGAGTTTTGGAGGGAATTTAAATGGATTTAAATGTTTTAAGAAATATATCCTATGGATTATATGTTGTATCAAGTACTGATAATGGAAGGGCTACTGGATGTATGGCAAACAGTGTTATGCAAATTAATGTTACACCAAATACTGTTATTGCTAGTATAAACCGTGATAATTTCACTAATAAGTGTATAAAGGAAACTGGTAAGTTTGGGGTTTCTATACTTGCTGAAACTTCTAACCCTACTCTAATTTCTACATTTGGATTTCAATCTGGAAGAAATGTAGACAAGTTTGCAGAGGTTCCACATAAGCTTATTGATGATATTCCTGTTGTATGTGATAGTAGTGCTTATTTAGTATGTAAGGTTATTAATACTATGGAAACTTCAACTCATACTATATTTTTAGGTGAAATAGTTGATTGTGATTACTTAGATAATGGAGATAATCCTATGACTTATGCTTATTATCACAAGGAAGTTAAAGGGAAGAGTCAAGCTCCTAAAAAGGATGGAGTAACCAGCTATGTATGTAGCGTTTGTGGTTATGTTTATGAGGGTGATGAAATGCCAGATGATTATATTTGCCCAATTTGTAAGCAAGGAAAAGATAAATTTATCTGATCGCTACCATTGCTAACACTCTCACCTCTGCAGGTGGGAGCTAAGCACTGCTACGCGCCTAGATAAGTTCTTCTAAGCATCAGATGGTGTAATGTTAAATTTCACAAACTCCACCTGATGCTAAGAATCAATTGATTAAGAAGTGATTCTTAGCAATTATATAAGACAATCCCCACTCTTATCAAATATAGTGGGGATTGTTTTTATATGTCACTTAATTTCTTAAAGCTTTCTTGTATTTTTTTATAATCTTCCCAGGGAATATTCTTTAAAATATTTTTTCTTTCTGTAAATTGCTCCACAGAGGTTCTTATTGAAAAATACACATCAAATTTCGCCTTTGTTTTATGCCTTCTTTTTCTCAAATATCTTCCTTCTTTATCAACTGTATCAACAAATTTATTACCTTTTGAAATTATATATTTATCATATTCATCACCTTCAGCAATTGCATTTAATAAAAATGTTTCAATAGCACCAGTTTCTTCAAATGGGATTATAAGAAGTAAAACTCTAAATTTTATTTCTTCTTGTTTTCCATTAATTGCTTTTAAATCAATCCATTCATCATTAATAATGTCTACAGTTATATCAATACCATTTATTCTTAGGCAATCTATAATTGCTTTTTCAAAATCATCTATAGTATTTACCTCATCCCTATCACTAATAATAATGATATTATCAAAGAGTTCATCCTTCAAAGAAGAGTTTACATTCTTCTCTATAACACCCTCAAAGCATTTTGCAATTTTACTACATCCACCTGCTGAAGCAACTGTTAATGTATTTCCATTCTTTTTTAGATTTCTTACATCCTTGAAGTAAGTTATTTCTTTTTTGGTATCTTTGTATTCCCAATTATTAGCCTTCTCCATGAAATATTGAATTAAGGCTAAATCTGTTCCACCTTCGCATAAAATAATATTTTTCATTATCTAAGCTCCACTCCTAAATTATCTTTAAGTTTGATTGCTTTCTCTCCATCTAAAACTCTTGCCACTGTTTTTTCTTCTTTAGAGTAAAGAGTTATTAATCTAATTTTATTTTTTAAATCTGGGGAACACTTTAATACTTTATCAATTGCTTCTTCACTATGTGATGTCATAAATAATTGAACATTCAATTTTATACATGTATTAAGAATCCATGCAAATATTTCATTCATAGCAGAAGTATGTATAGCAATTTCAAACTCATCTAATAAAAGTATACCATCCTTAGCTGCAACTACTGCTGATAATAAAAGTATTGCCTTCTTAATCCCATCACCATAGGAGTTTAAAGGTATTGCAGTCTTATTATTCTTTGAAAGTATTTTATATACTGGTTTCCTATAGAAATTATTAACTGATTTGTCTGCATTTATACTTATAATTCCATCATCAAAAAGCTTTAGAACATTAATCATTTCTTCATATAACATTGGATTATCTAATATTTCAGATAAAAATAAGTTTGATTTTGAATGCTCTGTTGCTGAAACATAAATTATTTTATTTGCTATTTCCTTCTTACTTTTTTTTATTTCCGTCTGAAAATCATAAATCTTTTCGTCATTTACAATACAATTATTAACTTTAAAATAAATATGCAATAAACCTACAGTCTCTTTTAATAAGTTAAAGTCACTAAACTCATCCTCTACACCATCCGTAATTGAAAGTTTTTTAAAGTGATATCCTATTTTATCTATATTATTTATATCTTCTAAAGTTAATTCTTCCTCTTCATACTTAGCTTCTATTTCTAAGGTTTTAGTAGTATCGTTTATATCTACAGTAGAATATTTAATTAACTTTCTATCACTATTTACATCAAATAATAATTCTGCTCGCTCATAAGGACTAACAGAACTATTTCTACTATTTATCCAATGACTTAACTGCTCTGGATTAACAAGTTTATCAATTACTTCTAAAACACTTGTTTTTCCCGAGTTATTATCTCCTGTAATTATGTTTATTTCTCCAAGGTTTTGAATATCTAAATTTTTTACCCCTCTAAATGTATCTATAACTATCTGTTTTATGTGTATTGCCACTGAATCACCTCTTTCACTTATTATTTTATCATATATATACTTATTTTTCTGCTATATTATATAACCTTATTTTTAATTATATCCAATATGTCTTTTTCAAATCATTAACTAATTATTCTTTACTATTAATATTAACATATTTCTTTATTTCTTTACATATATTTAATTCAATTCCTTAACAAGTTGTAATCTTATACTAGACATTAGAGTTAGTCCATGGTTTATAATATAAGGATAAACCTTAAGGATGTGATTTAGATGAAGCTTTCCATAGGAACAGTAAGTAAAATTTTTGATATTAGCAAGGATACTCTAAGATACTACGACAAAATTGGAATATTAAAGCCTAAAGTTAACAAGGAAAATAATTATAGATACTATGATTTTAGACATATAGAACAACTTGGTTTAATTCTAGGAATAAAGTACCTTGGAATATCACTATCAGATATAAAGGAAACTATAGCTGGTGGAGAATTAACTGATTATAAAACCATTATTCTTCGTCAGGAAGAAATTATTAAGCAAAAAATTAATGAATTAACATTACTAAATGAAGAGATTAAAAAGATTCATGGAATAATAGATGAAATTACTTCATTTGAGAATGAAGAGGATTTTTCTAAGTTAATAGTTGAAGAGGGGAATGAAACCCTATATGGCATAGAAGCAAATAAACTTTTACTTAGTGATATTAAATATTCTTTAGAGGAGATTCCAACAGATGGATTTATTTATGCCTACACTATCTTAAATAATGAAACCATTCTAGAAGATGAATCTATTATGTACTTTAGGGATGTTAAGGGCAACTTAGATTTTCTTAAAGATGGAAAACCCTCTATCCATACCCTTAAAGGAAGCTTTGTAACAGCACACTTTTATGGAACAATTAAAGAGTTAACAGCTTATATACTTAAAATGAATACCTTCTTTAATGCTCCAAGTAACAATAATGTCTATTTAAACTTTAAGTTTTATCTCCCTAAAAATGAGGAAGATATTTATTATGTAAAAATAAAACTATATATTAATCTTATAACTCTCTAAGAAATTTGAGAGTTATTTTTTTCTTACTATTGACCTTAGAGTTGCTCCACCCTTTATGCTTATATTATTAACAAAAGGGAGGGTTCTTCAATGAAATTACTTAAGAACACAGTTTTTATAAAAATATTATTTACAGATATAATACAACAGGGTGCCATTTGGATTAGAAACATTGCTATAATGTTCTTCTTAATGGATGTAACTAATGGTAATCCCCTTGCAATATCAACCTTAAATATAGTTCAATTCTTGCCTATGTTTATTTTCACATTTATTGGGGGAATTATTGCTGATAAATTAAACCCTAAAAAGTTAATGATTTTTGGAGATTTTCTTAGCTTTATTTCCTTTATTATTCTTGGTTTATTTATTAAGGATGGATATCTAAGTGCAATTTTTATAGCAACCTTGCTATCAGCAATAATAACACAATTCTCTTATCCCTCATCTCAAAAATATTTTAAAGAATATGTACATGAGGATGACTTAGAGAAGGCTATCGGAGTATCTCAACTTCTTGGTTCTTTATTTTGTATTGTTGGACCATTTATTGGATCGTTTTTCTACTTTAACCTTGGTATTGGTAAGACATTATTTGTAATTGCAGGATTATTTCTTTTATCCCTATGTATACTGATTACTCTTCCAAATAAAGAGTTTGAGGTAGGTGAGAAAACAAGCTTAATTCACGATGTTAAATCAACTTTTATATACATTAAGGAAAGAGCTATATTGCTTATGCTATCTAAAATATTCTTTATTTTAGCCTTTGCAACTGGAATTGCAAATAATTTAGATATTTTTCTTGTAACAAACAGGTTAGGGTTAGATGAAAGCTACTATCAAATTTTCTCTGGAATTGCTGGTATTGGTGTAATTGTAGGTGGTGGTCTTTATATTGCTCTTTCTAAAAGGCTTAATAACCCTAAAATTTTATATGGTTTCATGGGGATATTTGCTGTGACACTGTTTTTTGAAGGGTATTCAAAAATTACTATTTTAACCATGTTCCTTCAATTTATTGATAATGTTCTTGGTGGTATACTTTCAGGTTATGTTATGACCTTAATAACTAAAATGACTGATCAGGAGTATTTAGGTAAGGTAAATGGACTTACTTCTACTATGATGTATTTAGGTATGATGATTGGAACTGTTGTATCTGGAATGATTGTTAATTCTTTTTCTATTGTACTTGCCTTTTCATTAGCTAGTGTATCCTTTATTCTTGCTATGATTATAATAAGAAGAGAACTAAAGCATTAGAATTTTATTTTAAATAACAGTAGGTAGCAATTATATAAATAAAGCTACCTACTACAACATTTATTATTTTATCTGATCGCTACCCTTGTACTAACTTTCTTAAATCCTCACATATAGGATAAATCTCAATATACTTTTCAAATGAATTAATTGAATTATATAGTTTATCAACTAGTTTATTTATCTTTTCTAATGCAATCCCTCTATCCTTTGCCTTATCTAGGGCTAAAATAAGTTTTAAAATATTAAATAACTTTTCATAATAATCTACAGAATCTCCTAATAGCTTCAAAACCTTTATCATCTCATCTACTGATTTAACTAATGCATCTATTGTATCACCCTCAACTCTACCCATAAAAAATTCTGTATAAAGGTCTGCTGATGATATTTGCTGCTGTAATTCTTCATACTCCTCATCACTAATTCTATTTAAATTTATTCCGTCAAAGTCTCCTGTATAGAAGTATGTTACATCAATATTTTCTAATTTATTTGCTCTTATGTGGGCTAATAAATTTGTTATTAATGGTCTACATCCTTCCTCAATATCCCTTGGTAACTCATCCACTTCTTCCTTGCTTAATATTTCTCCCTTTAGGAATATTGTACTTTCTTCGAAGGCTTTTAAGCTTTCTTCGC
>JBOFVP010000494.1:0-1635 GCA_051653165.1 Clostridium sp. | reverse complement strand
AATAGCATTTAAATACGATTTTTAAAACATCTCATATAAAAGAAAACTAAGATGTATTGTTATTGTAACAACCTATCTTAGTTTTTTAAATTTAACTCCCCTACAAATTCCTATTTTCCTGTTAGTTTATTTAAATATTTCACTAATAGTCTAAAATACTCTTTAATTATTGTAGTATTTTACCAATAAATTACTTATTTATTCTTATATACTCAAATTTATGTATCAAATAGCTTAATAGATATTAATCTAACCGTAAATTATATTCTAAATTATATAAATAAAAGTTCCTCATCCTAGCTATATTTCTAGTTTGAGAAACTTTATTTGTTCACCTTATCCAATATATCTATCTTTAAATAATTACTCTTATTACTATTGGAACTATATTCAGAAGTATTAATAATATGAAGCTAAACTTAACTAAGTATCTTCCCTGAAGTTTAAATCCTAAATCATTTTTACTTACTATCAGTTTAGTTACACCTACATATGCAAGAATTGCAGCTATAATAAAGCTATTCCTTTGTAAGAATAAAACTACACTATTAATCCTATCCGTAAATGACACTTGGAATATTAAGCTCTTATTCCCCTGAATATACATCATAATCAAAGGTATATTTATATACAGTAAGAATACTAATGATATCCCTATTAATGAGATAATCCCTCTTTTTCGCTTAGCTAAATCTCTACTCCCAAATATACCTAGATATATTAACATTACCAAAACGTATAATGCATATATAGATATAACAACATTTCTACCATCTATAGTTATAGTCTTAACCCATTTCATTATTACACTACCTAAATCAATAGCATGTCCGTTACTATAACTATTAATTTCTTCATACTGGTTAGTATAAAAGTCTGGTAACATCTGCTTTTCATCAATACTTTCATTTAACTGCTTATTTTGCTCTATTATTTTTTCCTCTAAGGATGCTGCACTTACACTCATATTACTAATTAAGGAAAATCCTAATACTAAAAATATTATTATATATATCTTGTTAATACTCTTAATCTTACTCATTTATATTACCTGTTAAGTAATCAGATTTTTTAATTTCTAATTTACTTATCTTCTCTCCTGACTTACCTATAAGTTGTGCTAACTCATTATTCTTTGATTCTAAACTATTAATTGCTGATATATTACTATTTATAGTGCTTTCAGTATTAGCAAGCTCAGTATCTATTTGATATTTCTTTTCTTCTTCTAGCTTTTTATTCTTATCAAGTATAGTTTCTATTGCTAATTTATTCTCTTTAATTATGTTTTCATACTCTGATATTTGATTTTCAATACCTGAAATCTCTCTATCAACAATTTCAACATAATACTCTTTATCACTTTTTTGAACTAATGAAGTATCATTAACAACATCTTCAATATTAGAATAGAATTTAAATGGTCCTACAGCCTCATTCTCTTGATTATTTGGATCATCTAAATACACTTGTAATGATAAATATGACCACCTTTTGTTATGTGTTGTAATAACTACATATTCATTATCAGTAACTTTTATAGCTGTTAATGGAATTAATGCTCCTGGATCGGCTTTACTCCTTAACTCAAATCTCGGTTTTAAATCCCTATTGATATTTTTATCTTCAACTTTA
>JBOFVP010000493.1:0-33465 GCA_051653165.1 Clostridium sp. | reverse complement strand
ATTTTTTATGCTTAATTTTATATCTTCTAAATTTAATTTAACCTTATTAGTTTCAAACTCTGTAACTGTTATACACTTAATATTGTCTATTGTTTTTCTGCAGAATACTGATAGTTTATTGTCACCTGTTACATATGGTTTTATTTCTTTTAACTTATTCTCCACTTGAAAATAGTCTGCTTGAAAGCTTTTATTGTTTTCCATTGTTAATCTTTCATACTTATTTTCATTATACTTATATAAATAGAAGTCCCATACTTCTCCCTGGCATAGCTTATCTTTTATATCTATTAGATTAATTATAGAGTTCTTATCTTCTATAATTTCAAACTCTATTTTTTTAGGAACAATTATTTTGTTTCCCTTTTCCATACATCTTTCTATTATTCTTATTGAGGACTCTCTAACTTCATCTTCCATTTCTAAGTTTAAAATTCCATTGTTATAATCTATTTTTGAAAACTCCATTATTTCTAACTCCTCTATTTATTCTTTATGAATATTGCCAATGTATTGTCTGCTGTTATATATGGCTTTATTTTGTATGGAATACTTTTGTAATTAAAATAATCTACCATAAACTTTTTATGCTTCCCTAAATCAATTTCTATTTCCTTTTCATTTTTTAATACTCTTATATCCCATACTTCCTTTTTAGATACTTCATTCTCACTAAATATATCCTTTATGTTTTGGCTTATTTCTATATAATCTCCATAATTTCTTCCGTTAATTATTTTCCTTTTTTCATTGTCTTCTCTATTTACTAAACATAACTCATATGGCTTATTTTCTTCATATTGTATTGAAAGATATAGTTCTCCATCTTCACTAGAAAAATCTATCATTTTAAATACTGGCATCTTGTCCATTGGCTATATATCTCCTATTTTTATCATTTTTATAATTTATTTCATTTAATAAATCGATCCATAGCTTTCCTATTTCTTCTATTGAATACCTAGCTACATTTTCTAAACCTTTTTCACCCATTGATTTTCTTTTCTCATCATTATTAATTAACTCTAATAACCCTTTAGAAAATCCTTTTACATCTCCATTTTCAACTAGTATTCCATCAACATTATTTTCTATTATTTCACTTGGTCCCTTAGGACAATCAAAGCTAACTACAGGCACCCCACATTGCATTGCTTCTATTATTACCATTCCAAAGCCTTCAAATCTTGAACTTAACGCATAAATAGAACTTTTACATAATTCCTCTTCCATATCTTGTGTTGGTCCCATTAATATTACATTGTTGTATAACCTTTTTTCTTGAATCATCTCTGTTAGCATTTGTTTATCTGGTCCACTTCCAAATATCTTAATTCTCCAATCTGGTGCTTTTTCTACTATTTCCTCACAAGCTTCTATTAACATATCAAAGCCTTTTTGAGGAACTAATCTTCCTGCTGCTATTATGGTTTTATTATCTAGGGTTGATTTTCTACCCTCAAAGATTGGAAGGGAGTTTGTTAGCTTTACTATTTTTAAATCTGTATCTTGAAATAGTTTTTTATAATCTTCTGTATCATCATTTGTTAGGGTTGCTAAATAATCTAATTTTGGATAATATGCTTTTATATCCCTTTGTAATGTTCTAGGATATATTGAAAGATTCAAATGTTCTTGCCCTATCTTAATTACATTTTTATTAACATATTTTGCACTTACTATATTAAAGCTTGGCCTTGTTGATATTAATACTCCACTTTTTATACTATTTAAATATTGCTTCATCTTTATATCTGTTAATAATGAAAAATGCTTTAATCCTTCATCATCCTTGTGAATAAGCTTACTATTTAATGATGATAACTTTTTAGATATTTTTCCTTTTATGGTCTTTGGTTGTTTAGCTCTTTTAACCATATCATGTAATACTACTACTCTTATTTTAGGATTAATTTTAAAGAAATTTTCTTTTCTATACCTTAGTACACTTATTATTTCTACTTCATAGTTTTGATCTGCTAGATAATTTGCTACGTTTAATACAGTCCGTATAGTACCTCCCATTCCGAAAATATCTAATGTCAAAAAATATATTTTCATTTTTCTCTCCTTAATTATTTAATTATTTCTTTTAAAACATTACTGGATGCATGTCCATCATCCCAACTACAAAATTCCTTATTAAATATTTCTATCTTATCTTTGTATTGCTCTTCTATTTCTTCTATATTTTCTATTGCTGTAAAAAGTTGTTCTTCATCAAAGACTATTGGTCCTGGTGCTATTTTTGATAGGGTTACATACCACCCTCTCATGCTTTTACTATATTCTTTATAGTCGTAACAATAAAATATTGTATTTCTTTTTAAGTTCCCATAATCAAACATTACTGATGAATAATCTGTTATTAATAAATCTGTTATTAAATATAGTTCTTGTATATCATCATAAAAGGATACATTTATTACATTGTCGTATTGCTCTTTCATAAATAGACTTGTTGCTTCTCTATAATGAAGCCTTAGTAATAACACATATTCCTCTCCAAATTTTTCTCTAAACCTTTCAATAGAAAATTTAATATTATATCCTTTATTTTTATCCCCTCCATGAAAATTCCCATCTCTCCAGGTTGGTGCATATAATATTACCTTTTTATTTTCTTGTATCCCTAATCTTGTTTTTATACTTTCTCTTATCATTTCTTTATTTTCTGCATGAAGTATATCATTTCTTGGATATCCTAGGTCTAACATTTCCCCTTCAAAACTAAAGGCTCTTTTTAATATTGTTGATGTATACTCATTTGGACCTATTAAATAATCCCATCTTTTATTTCTTCTCTTTAATTCTATTGAATTGTTCTCTTTATATGATGGTGAGTTTTCACTTATATCTGCTCCTAATGTTTTTAATGGTGTGCCATGCCATGTTTGAAGATGTATTGTTCCTTTTCTTTTTTCATAGAAATCTGGAAAGTTTCCATTGTTTATAAAGTATTTTGCTTTTGCCATATAATAAAAGTATTTTTTTGAGTTTGGTTTTACTATTTCAACCCCTCTTGGAACTTCTGTATTTTCATTTTCTAACACCCATACTGCTTTATAATCCTTGTACTCTTTTCTTAATGCTTCACATAGTGCCTTTGGATTACAGGAGTATGATTTCCCATGAAAGCTTTGAAATACTATTAACTTATCATCTATTGGTAGTACCTTGTTTAATTTTAAATACTTACTTTTAGCTTTTTCTAATTCTTTTCCTACTAAAACATCATTTTCTGATATTATATATTTTGCATCTATTTTTATATTTGTTTTTACTTTATAATCCTCTACTTCAAACTGTAAAAAGGCTATATTATAGCATAATGCCCTTTTTATTTTTAGTATTTCTTCATCTCTTAACTCTTCTCTAATTTTCAAAGTAAACTTTGTTTTATATAAATTTAATGTTTCTATTGTTTCAATACTGCACTTATATTTTTTCTTATCGATATTGTAATTTATTATTATTATTTCTCCATATATGTTCTTTTGTAGCTTTTGCATTGGTGGTTCTACATAAAATTCTCCCTCTATTATTATCCCTTGAGATGATATACTTGTTTTTTCTACCTTGTTAACTGTTATATAGTTTCTTATTAATAATGCTATTTCATTTTTCTTTGTGTAGTACATTTTATATACCATTGAGGTGTTTTGGCTTTGATAAATTATTTGAGGTATGTTTATTACCTTTTGCTTATTTTCTATATCATCATATGTTGATTTTATTTTTAGATATTTATCTCCATAAGGAATATAAAACTCCCATATACCTGTGTTTGTTAATTCTAGCTCCTCTAAATCTATATTAAATACAAAGGTATTTTCTTTATTTATTAGCTTTAATTCTTTTGTATATTCCATTTCTCTGTTTTTCATTATTACTGTAGTTATTTCTTTAATATCTTCTTTACTTGTATTTGATATATATCCCTTTATTTCAAATCCATTTTCTAAGCTATATATGGTTGTTACCTGAGCCGATATATGTTCCCCATACAACTCTATTTTTTCATCTTCTTCATATTCCGTTTCTATTGTTTCATGTGAAACCTTTAATGATAAATTATCATACTTAGTTTTATAAAATTTCAATGATTTATTTTCACTTATTTTATATGTTACTATTTCATTAGAATCTAAGTTTCCTGCTTCAATTCTGCATTTTCCTTTGTTATATTCTGAGTAAAAATCAAAAATTGTTCCTATATCTCTAACAAAATCTTTTCTATTAAATATAACTGTAGCCTTATTTCCTTCTATATCAGTAACCTTGCCTATTATATGATTATCTTCATTACGTATTAAAGCATATATTTTTATGTTATTATCTTTTAATTTAGGATTGTTTACCATTATTTTAATTTCATCTTCATTATATAAGACACTCATTGCAGTACTATATATTTTTTTATTTACCTTCCACTTTCTATATAGTATCTTCATCTATCCCACTTCTCTTTCTTTTTATTTTTATATATTATTCTATTTTCAAATCTCTCTTGCCTTAATTTTGTTAATTCTTCTTCACTCTTTTTCTTCATTTCTTGAGTATGTCTAAAATAGTTATTTACTACTTTATCAACATCTCCATACTCAACTATTTCTCCATTATCAATCCATAATCCCTTTGTGCAAAAATTCTTAACTTCCATTAATGTATGACTAATAAAGAAAATGGTTTTACCCTCTTCTTTAAACTCATTCATTTTTTTATAACATTTTGATGCAAAGTTCTTATCTCCTACTGATAATGCCTCGTCTATTATTAATATATCTGGATTTAGGTTTATAGATATTGAAAAACCAAGTCTTGACTTCATTCCTGTAGAATAACTCTTTACTGGTTGATTAATAAATGCTCCAAGTTCTGAAAATTCTATAACTCCTTCAGTTATTTCCTTTATCTTTTTTCTTGAAAATCCTAATAATATCCCTTTAAGTTCTATGTTTTCTGCTCCTGTTAATTTATTATTTAATCCTGTGTTTATTGCTATTAAGGCTTGTTCACCTTCAATTTCTACTTCCCCTGTTGTTGGTATAGAAATTCCTGCTAACATATTTGCAAGAGTGGATTTTCCTGAACCATTGGTTCCAACTATACCTACTATTTCACCCTTTTTTATTTCTAAATTAATGTCCTTTAGTCCATAAAATTCTTTATCTTTATTAAACTTATTTTTCTTTTTCTCATCCTTTAAAGGAAAAATCTTGCTTACATTTTTAAATTTAATTACATATTTACTACTCATATCTTACTCCTACATCATATCTATGAATTTATGTCTAAACTTGAACATTAAACTAGAGCCTATAACAAATAAAGTTATGGTAATTATCCAAAAAATTATTGTAAATGGTGAATCTAGCGATATTGGAGTATTATATAGAAGGCTCTCTCTATACCCCTGAACTATATAATAAATTGGATTACATTCCATTATAAATTGAGCTATTGGTGGAAAATCCTCCATTGTCCAAAGTATTGGGGTTGCATAAAATAACGTTCTCATTAATGCTCTTATTGCTTTTTTCACATCTCTTGTAAACATGTTTAATACCGATGTTACTAATGCTAATGATGTTGCAAACATTATGGATGCAAGTAAATAATATATAATCTGTAAATTATATATGCTTGGCTTTACCCCTTGAGTCATTAATACTATATATGCTATAGCTAACATACATATATGATTAAAGGTCTCCTCTAATATCTTTGTTATTGGAATTATGCTAATTGGAAATTTTATTTTTGTTAGTATACTTGCCTTGCTATGTATGGAGCTTGTTCCTTCTAAAATGCAAGGATTAAGATAGAACCATACAACTATTCCTGCTATTAACCATGGAAAAAACTCTACTCCCTCTATTGGTTTATTTTTTCTTATTGTTCCAAAGACCATCCAATAGGTTAGTATCTGAATTATTGGATTAATTATGTTCCATATAAAACCTATTCTCGTATCTCTATTCTCCGTTAATATTTCATATCTAGTTATTGTAAATATTCTATATAAATTATTTATATGTTCATTTAAAACAAATTTTATACTTTTTATCATTTCCTCACCTCATTAATCTTTTACAATTTTAACATACTTTAACAAAATATGGTAGTAAAAATTAATAATAAAAGGTGATTAAAACTAAACCATATTATAAGGATTAGTATTAATCACCTTTAAATTACTTAACTGTTATTGCGTCTAAATTAACGTAAGTTCCACCTTTTCCTGCTGATTTTGGTGACTTAACTCCAGTCCACTCTATTTTAACAGTGTGTTTTCCATTACTTAAGTTGCTTAATGAGAAAGCTACTTTCTTTGCTTCAGTTTTAGATGAATATAGATCTACGTTATATGCTTTTCCATCAACTGTTACTTTCATCATTCCTTGACTATTATTTTTATAAGCCCATAGGTTAATTCCTGTTCCGTTGAATGTAAACTCAGCACTTCCCTTTTGGTTAATTCCTGTATAAGTTCCACCCCATACTGCTGTATTCTTTTGAGTTTTCCATGAACCTGTATATCTCATAAATGGATGGTTATCTTGCCATGTTCCTTTTGTGAATCCAGTATACTTTGATGTTGTGAATATATATCCACCTTTTCCTTTAACAGCTCTTACATTTATATAGTAATATCCTGATTCAGGTATTTGAACTTGAATTTTTTCACTTGATGTATTTTTATTTGTTGAAAACTTTAATACATTATCAAATTTAGCTACTGTTTTTGCATTTGGCTTATATAATACTAGGTTATAGTCTGTATTTGCTACACCTGTCATGTTTATTGTTACCATATCACCTTTGTTATAGTAAACTTTATAAACATCATGATTGTCTTTTCCAGTTTCTAAGTATCCTTGTACTTTGCTTCCTGGTAGTGCTACTCCTGGTATATTGTTATCTCCTACTGGAGCTGTGTATCCAACTGCCTTTGCTGCATTTACCATACCACCTGATTTTACTTTTCCTTTTAATGATCCCATTGGTGATACTGTGCTTTCAATTCTTGCTTTAACTTGTGCTGGTGTATAGCTTGGATATTTACTCTTTACAAGTGCTGCTACCCCTGCAACATGTGGTGTTGCCATTGATGTTCCTGATGAATAAGCTGCACGATTTCCTGGATATGTGCTTAGGATATTTGTCCCTGGTGCTCCTACATGCACTGATGTTATTCCATAATTTGAATAAGTATCTAATTGCCCTTTACTATTCATTGCTGCTACACTTACTACATTTGGTAACTTGTATGATGAAGGATAATGTGCTTCTTTATCATTATTATCTCCAACTTGATCCCAACCACCATTTCCTGCTGCTGCTATAAATGTTCCATTGAAGCTCTTTATTGTGTCATAGAATGATTGGCTGTAGCTTCCTCCTCCATATGAGTTACTTAAAACTTGAACTCCTCTTTTCTTTGCATAGTTTATACATTTTATTGCATCTGATGTGTATCCTGAGTAAGTTCCTATGAACTTTAATGGTAATACTTTAACGTTTGGTGCAACTCCAACAACTCCAATTCCATTGTTTGGTGCTGCTATTGTTCCTGAACAATGTGTTCCATGTCCATCTTCATCCATTGGATTTCCATTATCGTTAATTGCATTCCATCCATAATAGTCATCTTTATATCCATTTCCATCATCATCTTTTCCGTTATTAGGAATTTCTTTTGTGTTTAATGCTATATTAGATTTTAAATCAACATGGTTGTAGTCAACCCCTGAATCTATTACTCCAACTATTACTGTGTTACTTCCTTTTGTTATATCCCAAGCTTGCTCTGCTCTAATATCAACTCCTGAAACTCCTTTTATTCCATCTACAGCTTGACCTGTATTTTTTAATCCCCATAATTCATTGTAGAAAGCATCATTTGGCTTCCATTGTGGTGTATTCTCATTAATATTTGAAACACTTTCAACTAAATTTTTTGTATCAACATCCCCAACTTTATACATCTTATAATTTGGTTCAACATATTCAATTGCACTATCTGATGATACATTTATATTTGCCATTGCTTCTTGTGTAGTTAAATCACCCTCATACTTTACAAGTTGAAGTTGATCATCCCCTAAATCTGTTACCTCACTAACAACAAAATTACTCTTTGTTTTTAATGATGCTTGAATTAGTTCTTTTGCATCCTTTGATGATTTAACCTTATTTTCTTTGAATTTTACTATGAATTCACCTTCAGCATAATCATCCTTTGATGACTTTGGTAGCTTAACATCTTTACTTGCTAACCCTAAGCTTTCTTGAATAATCTTTACAGAAGATTCATTAGTGTTTGCACTTGCTTGAGTAACTGTTGTCATTACTGTAGTACTTGTTAAACTTATAGCTGCAGCTATTGCAACCATTCTTTTTACTTTTAACATAACTCCCATCCCCCTTTTCCATTTATTTACACTTGTTATTACAATTGTTATTTTAAATCAAAACATTTTAAAATACCATATTTTAAATAACAAAAAATATAGCAAATGGTGACAGGGATTTTGCATATTTGTATTGATATTGTCTAAAATTTAATAACTTGTCATTTTATTATTATTTAAAGTGTTCCTTTAAGGATAATTCCTTTTTGTATATTATTTTATTACTCTCAAACTCCTTACCAGTAATTTGAATTTTACCTTTATAAACTATAATATCCACTCCAAAACTTTTACTGTAGTCCTTATTTCTTTCTTTTTGCTCATTATTTATAAAAGTATAATAAACAGCTCCTGTTTGTATTACTTTTAATTTATCATATTCAAATACATTGTTTCTTTCTATATCTTCGTGGGTATGCGAGTTTATTATTATAACTTCAGGATATTTCTTTAATATATCTTTTAAAGATTCTCCTCTCTCTTCTACTATTTGAAACTTATTTCCATAAATACTTTGATGTATAAATACAAATATTGGTCTATTCTTTTTGTAATCTTCTTTTAATTTTTCCTTTAACCATTCTTTTTGTTCATTAGATATATAAGCTGTTACCTCACTTAACATACCTGTATTTGTCTCCTCTGAACCTAATGATATGAAATTATATCCATTTATCCACTGGCTGTGGTATGGCTTTTCATATCCAAATGTATTTTGGAACATTTTTATCATATTATTACTATCTTCTTTTGCATTTGGATAATTGTTTTTATCGTAGAATTCATGGTTTCCTATATTATATATTATGTTTTGTGGTAAATTATCTTTATTTTTATTTATCGTGTTAATTATTTCATTATACTGTTCTTTTTTCCCTTCATTAACTATGTCTCCATTTAATATTAAGGCATCTATATTTTCTTTTTTCTTTAGTATATTATCTAATTTTTTAGTGTTTGTATGAACATCCCCTATAACTCTAAAGCTTATTAGTGGATTGTTGTATATTTTATAATATATAATCCCTATAGTACTGCAAAAAATAAATATAAATATTACTATATAAATTTTTATTAGCTTCTTATTTTCTCTCACTTTAATCTCCCCTTCTAGCTATTTAAAAAAATAAAAGGTATAAGATTTTTCCTAATCTTATACCTTTTGCTTTAGTAATTATTCACTTTTTCCTACACCTGAAAGAATTAATCCTTTATTGTGCTCTAAAGCCCAGTTAATTCCCCAGTCATTTTGGAATATAAGTATGTTTCTATCTTTAAAGTCTCTAACTCTTTTTGCATCAGAAGTTAGGTTTAACTTATCCATATCAACATCTTCATTTTCAATCCATCTTACATATCTAAATGGAAGTCTTTCCATCTTTATATCAACATTGTACTCATTCTTAAGTCTGTACTCTAATACTTCAAATTGTAGAACCCCTACAACCCCAACTATTATTTCTTCCATTCCTATATGAGTTTCTCTAAATACTTGGATAGCTCCTTCTTGGGCAATTTGAGTTACCCCTTTAACGAATTGCTTTCTCTTCATAGTATCAACTGGTCTAACTCTTGCAAAGTGTTCTGGTGCGAAGGTTGGAATACCTTCAAACTTAAACTTATTGCTTGCTTTACATAGAGTATCTCCTATTGAGAATATACCTGGGTCAAATACCCCAATAATATCTCCTGCATATGCCTCTTCTACTATTTCTCTATCTTGAGCCATAAATTGTTGTGGTTGAGAAAGCTTAATTTTCTTTTCTCCTTGCATATGATATACATCTGATCCCTTTTCAAACTTTCCTGAAACAATTCTCATAAAGGCAATTCTATCTCTATGAGCTTTGTTCATGTTTGCTTGAATCTTAAATACAAATGCAGTGAACTCATCTTTAAATGGATCTATTTCTCCAATACTTGAGTTTCTTGCTAGTGGTGATGTTGTCATGTCTAAGAAATGCTCTAGGAATGGCTCAACACCAAAGTTTGTTAAAGCTGATCCAAAGAATACTGGAGTTAACTCTCCCATTCTAACCTTTTCTAAATCTAACTCATCTCCTGCTATATCTAAAAGTTCTATATCTTCCATTAGTTTTTCATGAAGTGCACTTCCTAATATCTCAGTAAATTTAGGATCATCTGGTGTTCCTTCAATTGCTTCTACTGCACTTTGACCATGGTTTCCAGCTTTAAAGGCTATGATTCTATTGTTTGCTCTTTCATAAACCCCTTTGAAATCTTTACCAGAACCTATTGGCCAGTTCATTGGATATGTTTTTATTCCTAACTCGTTTTCTATATCTTCTAAAAGCTCAAATGGATCTTTTGCTTCTCTATCCATCTTATTTACAAATGTGAATATTGGCATTTCTCTAAGTGATGCTACTTGGAATAACTTTCTTGTTTGATCCTCTATCCCTTTAGCTGCATCCACAACCATTACTGCTGAATCTGCTGCCATAAGTGTTCTATAAGTATCTTCTGAGAAGTCTTGGTGTCCTGGAGTATCAAGTATGTTTATGCAATGATCATTATAGTTAAATTGCATAACTGATGATGTTACAGAAATCCCTCTTTGTTTTTCTATTTCCATCCAGTCTGATACTGCATGGCTTGATGCCTTTCTTGCTTTAACTGATCCTGCAAGTCTAATTGCTCCTCCGTATAATAGGAACTTTTCCGTTAATGTTGTTTTACCTGCATCTGGGTGAGAGATGATTGCAAAGGTTCTTCTTTTTTTTATCTCATTTATATAATCCGCCAAGGCTAAATCCTCCTTAAGTTTTTTATTTAGAATAGTGTTTTAAAATATGTATTTTCACACTGGGTTTACTCCTAGTCATTTATTACATTCCCTCATTATATCATTATTAACCACTTTACTTCAAGATACAAAATAATCGTATGGTTATCTTGAAACAAATTTAAAAGACGTTGTTATGGGAATATGATTAATATCATACTTTGGGAACATAACAACGTCTCTATTATTTTAAAATTTAATTTTAAGCTTCTTCATATAAATTAAAACTAAACTTTTGCCATGGTTCTATGAAGTCTATTATAAATAGTTCTTCATCTCTAATTCTTCCTACTACATTAGACATTCCAGTATTTTGCATGTCATTTACTGCAATTTGTAATTCTCCTGCATAATGACCATATTCTGAGCTTTCAATTATTATATCTCCTCTTTTTATTGTTTCTGGTGTATTGAAAACTTTAAAGTTGTGTCCTTTGTATTTTACTCTACTTTGAGTTGATCTTATTAAGTTATCTGAGAAATCTCCTCTATTAAAGTGCATTTCTTCAAATAATATTTTTCTTTCAACTTCTGGTGTTTCTTTGTTTAAGATTACATCAAAGGTTACCATATCTTTTCTCATACTTCCCATTCTTTTAAGCTCTTCATCTGATGGATAACAATTTGATATTATAATATCGTTTATATTACCTAATGCTATTAGATGTTTAGCTTGAACTTCCATTGGTAAGTTTCTGTGCATTTCTAAAGTTGGTAATCCAAAAGAAACAGGCCAAGGACCAAAGGTTCCTGTGCATTGACTTGTAACAAATGCTGCTGTTCTTAATCCATATTTATTAAATCTCTCTGTACATTTCATGAAATGCTCAAAGTTTAATCCACTATAATTGTGAGGATAAAAATTATGGCAAGCTATTAAATTTTCCTTATTAGGTTTATAGTCCATAATTGTATCAATATAATTTGTGTTATTACTCATATTGATTTCAATTTTTAATCCTTGAGGATTGAAGGTCATTAATGATTCTTCTGAACCTGTAAACCCCATATCTAATCTTAATCCATCTGCTCCAATTTCCTTAAAGAAACTTAAATCCTTATATCCTATTTGAAGTTCTTCAAATACCTTTGGGCTAACATCTACTATTATTTCAAACCCTTTTACCTTTGCGTATTCGTTTATTCCTTTAAACTTCTTGATTATATTCTCTTTTGTATCATCTACTGATAAAAGACAAGAAAATATTCTGCTAAATCCATTTCTAGCTGCTCTGTCTATATAATCATAAATTTCCTTTTCTGTTGTTTTTTCTGGATAAATTGATATTCCTAACTTGCCCATTTTTATTCCTCCATTTATTACTACTATTATTATTTAGGGGCTGTATATAAGATGTTTTTCACCTTAGCTACAACCCCTATTTTAATTATGCTTGTGCTTTTTCTTCTGCTTGTTCTTCTTCTAATAACTTATTATCGTACATTTTTACAAATGGTAAGTATATTAATATTGAAAGTATTATTAATAATATGTTTAATATTGATGCTCTTATATCACCATTTGTTGCTAAGAATGCTCCAATTGGTCCTGGTAATGTCCATGGTGCTGTAACTGTTACTGCTCCAACCATTCCAAGTTTAGTTGCAAACCATGCAATTGTTGCACAAACCATTGGTGTAATGATGAATGGTACTATTAATATTGGGTTTAACACTACTGGGAAACCAAATATTACTGGTTCGTTTATGTTGAAGATACTTGGTGCTAATGCACTCTTTCCTAATGTTCTACCGTATTTTGATTTACCTACAAGTACCATTGCAACAACTAGTCCAATTGTACATCCTGATCCCCCAATCCAAATGAACCATTGGAAGAAAGGTTCTGCCGCGATATGTGGTAATTGTTCTCCAGCTGCTAATGCTGCTGAGTTTCCATCTAATAATTGTAACCATAATGGTCTAGCTATTGATCCAACAATTGATACTCCATGAATACCAAATGCCCAGAAGAATGTAACTAATAATATTAAGATTAATACTGATGGTAATGTATCTGTTGCTGTAACTAAAGGACTTACTACTTTAGCTATCATTGAGTGCCAATCAAAGTTTAAGAAATATGTAATTCCACCCATAACTAATATTACTATTGCTGTTGGTGTTAATGATTCAAAACTTCTTGCAACTGCTGGTGGTACTTGTTCTGGCATTTTTATATTTAAGTTGTGCTTAGTTGTAAATCTAAGTATTTCAACTGCAAATATAGAAACTAATATTCCAACGAACATTCCGCCTCCACCCATGTTTGCCATAGGCATTGCAAATCCCATACCTTCAACCACTTGTGGAGTTAACGTTAACATAAATGCTATTGTTGAAAGTATTCCCCCTGAAACTCCATCTAGCTTATAGGATTTTGATAAACTATATCCTATACCGAAGGTTGCATACAATGTCATTATGTACATTGTCATTCTATATGGTAATAAAATCTTTGCTGCATTTTCTTTTAAGAATGCTGTTATTCCCCACGTTTCTGGTAGTGGTGGGAATGCAATAATTAAAAAGAATGATCCTACGATAATTAATGGTAATGTTGCTATAATACCGTCACGTACTGCACGTAAGTGTTTTTGCTCTGCCAACTTTGTCATTGGCCCTGAAAATTTTTCATCTAATAAGTTAGTAAACTTATCTAACATGTTTTCTTCCCCCTTGTTTTTAGTATTTTTAACGTTTACAAGAAACTGTTTCTTACTTCTCCTTTATTATACTACGCTAATTATCTTTTTGCAATATAATTTCAGTTATTTTTTTATATTTTTGAAATATAATTTTATTTTCGTCCCCTCATTCTCTGATCTGCTTTTATATGTAAATCCCCTTATACATCCAATAAGCTGAAATGAACCCAAATGCTAATGCGAATCCTCCATAGATCATACAGAACTTTTTACCAAAGCCTTGCTTAGTCTCAACAAAACATCTTGAAACTGCAATCCCAAATGGAGTTATTAATGCATTTCCTATAACTACTCCCATTTCTGTTGATGCACCTAATGCTGATAATATCATTGGAAATATGTATGTTCCTAAAACTCCAAATCCTAATATTACAAATGCACTTTTTATAGTGAATTTTGGAATATCATAATCTGTTTTTTTAGGGTTTAATGGATTTTCTTTTTTTACTGTTTTTACTTTTTTATTTGCCATTTCTAAAAACACCTCTTCTTCCTGGAGTTATGTTACCTAATACGACTTTTTCTCTTGCACCTGTTGCTGTTGGCACGTTAGAAAAACTATTGTGTAAGGTTTCATTTGCTAAAATTACAAAGGCTATGGCTTCTTTTGAATCTGAAGAATACCCTATCTCTTCTTGAGTTAAAACTTCTATTTCTTTTAGTTCTTCTTTTATAAATTTCATTAGAGCATTGTTATATGCTCCCCCTCCTCCAATAATAACCTTTTCAATTGGAGTTTTAGGAATAATGAATTTTTTATAATTATGAGCAATTGATTTTGCTGTAAAGCTTGTTAATGTTGTTATAATATCGCCCTTTGGAACATGACTATATCTTTCTAATAAATCACTCATAAATGCTTCTCCAAAATCTTCTCTTCCAGTAGTTTTTGGAGGAATAATATCCATATACTTATGATTCATTAATTCATTTAGTAACTCTTGGTTTATGTTATTTGATAAAGCAATTTCTCCATCTTTATCATAATTTATTCCAAACAGCTTCAAACAGGCTTCATTTATGGTCATGTTTCCTGGTCCTGTATCAAAGGCATATAAATCATCTATATTCTTTGTATTTGGAATAACTGTTACATTTCCAATTCCACCTATATTTTGTAGGGCAATATTTTTGTTCATATTCCCATATAAAATATATTCACTAAAAGGAACTAAAGGTGCGCCCTCTCCCCCTGCTGCCATATCCATTACTCTAAAGTTTGAAACAACATTTACTCCTGTTTCATATGCTATTACTGCTGATTCACCTATTTGTAACGTTGACTTTGCTAAGGTACTTTTCTCTTTAGGAATATGGTAGACAGTTTGTCCATGTGATGCAATGAAGTCTAAATTATCAATGTTAAAATTAGCTTTTTTACATACTAGTTTTACTGCTTCTGCGAAAACATATCCTAATTTAAAATTTAATGAGCATACTAAATCTACTGATGACTCTTCCTCTGAACAACATTTTTTTATTTCTGCTTTTATATCCTCTGGGATATCTGTTGTTTGAAACTCAATAACTTCTAACTTTGTGTTTAATGATGATCCTTCAATTTTTACTAGTACAGCATCAACTCCATCTAATGAAGTTCCTGACATAAGTCCTACTGCATACATTGTTATTTACCTAAGCTTTCTAATGATAATGAAACATTATTATTATTTTTTTCTAAAATATTTATTGCTTCTTCTTTTGATACTGAAGCTAATATCATTAAAATTGAAAGTCTTACATCATTTCCACTTTCTAAAAGTGCTTCTTCTGCTCTTTCTATTGTACATTGAGTACATTCAACTATAATATTTTTTGCTCTTTGAACTAATTTTTCATTTGTTGGTCTAACATCAATCATAAGATTGCCATATACTTTACCTAATTTTATCATAGTTCCTGTTGAAAGCATATTTAAAACCATCTTTTGTGCACTACCAGCTTTCATTCTTGTTGAACCTGTAACAACTTCTGCTCCAACTACTGCTTCTATACCAATCTTTGCAGCCTTTGATATTTCTGAATTCTGTACACATGAAACTGCAATTGTTTCTGCATTAATTGAATTTGCATATTCTAGTGCTCCAATTACATATGGTGTTCTTCCTGAAGCTGCTAAACCAACTAATACATCTTTATTTGTGAATTTAATGTTGTTTAAATCTTCTACTGCTAATTCTTTGGAGTCTTCTGCTCCCTCTTTAGCTTTGAACATTGCTGATTGTCCTCCAGCCATAATTCCTTGAACTAGTTCGAAATCTACCCCGTATGTTGGTGGACACTCTGATGCATCTAAAACTCCTAATCTTCCTGAAGTTCCAGCTCCAATATAAATTAATCTTCCACCATCTTTTAATTTTTCATATATTACGTCTATAGCTTTTGCAATATTAGGTAATTCCTTTTCTACTGCTAATGCTACATTTTTATCTTCATTGTTTATTATCTGTGCCATTTCTAGGGTAGATACTTTATCTATATTTCTGCTATTCGTGTTTATTTTTTCTGTGTCTAATTTCTGTAAATTTATCTTCATTTTAAACCCCCATATTTATAATTTATATTTAAAGTATATCATCTTTAAAATTATATTTCAATATTTAATTATTTTTTATGAAATATAATTTTATAAGTGTATAAAAAAATACTAGTTATCAGTTTTAATAATAACTAGTATTTTAAAAATTATTTAATCTTTTGAATAATATCTCTTGTATCCTCAATATATTTTAATGAATTGTTATATTCGCCTTTTACAACGCCTAAATATATTAAGTCTGTTAGGGTTAACTCGGCTAATCTTGATGACATAGCTCCAAGCCTTAATTCTTTCTCTTCATTAGGTACATATAATGTATAATCTGCTACTTTTGATAATGTGTTATTTGTATTTTTGGTTATAGCAATTGTAGTTGCACCATTTTCTTTTGCTCTTTTTAATGCTAAAACTATTTCTTTTGTTTCTCCACTATAACTTATTCCAAATGCCACATCCTCACTACTAATGTGAACTGCTGAGGCTAATTGAATATTACTATCTATTTGATATATACAACTCTTTTTAATTCTTGATAATTTATATTGAAGGTCTAATGCAACTAAACCTGATGCTCCAACTCCATACAAATAAGTGTGTTTAGCATTGTTTATTCCATCAATTGCCCCTTTTAATGCTCTCATATTTATTAGTCTATAGGTTTGTTCTATTGTATTAACTGTTGAATTTTTAGTTTTATCAACCATAGCTTCAATAGAATCACTCTCTTTTATAATCTCATTAAAATCTTCATATACCTTATTGTTATCACTTTTTGCTAACTGCATTTTTAATTCTGTGAATCCTTTGTAACCTAACTTTTTAGAAAATCTTACAACTGCAGCCGCTGAACTTTCCACTTTTTCCCCTAATTCTTGAGCTGATAATATTATTACTTCATCCTTATATTCAAGTATAAAATCTGCTATCTTTTTCTCTGTTCCTGTAAATTTTTCTCTACCTTCTTTAATTTGAAATATTGTATCTATTGTAATCACCTCATAATATTCTATATGTATACTTAATATTCTACCATATTTTATATAATACAATAAAAGAACTACAAAAAAAATTGTAGTTCTTCTAAATTATTTTATTCCTATAATATTTAAAATCTTTTCTGATCTTTCTTTTGTATCACCAGTTATTGTTTCAAAAGGAACATTTTCTGCTTCTAAGAAGCTTAAAATAGCTTTATCTACTGCATTTGCTACTTCTTCATCTTGCCATCTTACTCCATCCTTTGAATAACCGAACTCTCTTGGTACAAAGAATATATGCTCATATCTTGGTAGGTCTCTTAATGCTAATATATATAAATCTTTTAATACTTCAATTTCTTTTTGTGTTCTTTGCTTATCACCAAGCATAAATCTTCCATATATGTATGGTACAAATGTTGCATAATCAGTAATTGCGTAATCAAATTCATCTAATGAATCTTCTATTTGCTTTTGTCCTAAATAGATACCATATTGTTCTGCTATAGTTTCTATCATTCCCTTATCTCTTAAATAATCAGTGCTATATTCTGTAGCAACTCCTACATTTAAGTCTCTGATTTTACACTCTACATATAATTGTTGAATTAGTGTTGTTTTTCCACATCTTGGTCCACCAAGTATTGCTATTCTCTTTGGCATTTTATTACCCCACCTTTTTATTACTACTAATTATGTATGTTATTTAAAAATTAAAAGATGGAAGCCCTTCATTGCTTCCATCATTTAAATTACTATTAGATTATAACAGTTTGTCCAAAAAAATTCAAGATATATCAACCTCATATATTAACATATGTTAAGTTAATTTACCTTCTATATACTATATATGCTACTGATCCAACTGACATTAATACAACTAGTCCTGTTAGTGATCCAAATATTGGACCTGGTGTTATTATTATTGGACCATTATCTCCTATCCAATCTATGTTTGGATGATATGCTTCTGGTGGAGATTTTACTGCCATTTTTATTTCTTGACCTTGTCCATCTAATCCAATTGACTTTAACGGAACTCTAAATTCTATTTTCTTTCCATCTGGTGATGATGAATATGTAGTTTCTATGTTTTCTCCGCCTAATTTTAACTGAACTCTAAATTGCTCTTTAGGCCAATACTCAAAATTTACATTTATTTTTACAGTTGTGTAATATGAGCCCTTCCATTCATGTGGGGATACCCCTTCATTTTCCCATGGTATGTAATGTTCATCTGTACTTCCTTTTCCGTTTAAAAATACAACTTGACTATCCCACTCTTCTTTTCCTTGGGGATGTTCTCTTTCTAAATAAACATATATATATTCTTCATTAGTGTAATATCTAAGTTCTATTAAATCATCTTTTGATTTTGGAGCATCTCCCGTCTTATCCTTTATTATTGGTTTTCCACTCCAATCTTCAAACTTTCCATCTAATATTATTTCACTTTGTATGGTATCTGCTTTTACATATGCGCTTGGAATACTTATAAGTATAAATACTAATGTTAATATAACTTTATTCACCTTATGTATTCTCATATTATTCACCTCCGTTAATCCATGATTTTAAAGTATAAAACCATTTTAATTTATCCTTTAATTTTTCTTTAACCTCTTGTTTTTCTTCAGTTAAGTTCTTGGTTGTCCACTTACCACCTGCCTCAACTGCATTTATTACCCCTGCAGCTCTTACAATGAATAAAATCATTCTATAGAATGGTAAGAAGATTGGAATATAAAAGTTTTTTGTTAAATATTTTTTTAGTTCTCTAAATTCTTTTAAATATAATCTTTCTACAAAGAAATATATATATGACATTAAAATATAGGAAACATATAAAAGTATATTTGCACCTATAATTAACTCCATAGGGTATTCCATCATCATTAAATAAACCATTGCAAATATCCAAATTAATCTTGGGAATAATAATGTATGATCATTTATCACGGCCATTAACATTACTTTATGCATTTTACTTCCACTATATTTTTTATCAAATAGAGTTGATACTTCTATTTCTCCTCTTTGCCATCTCTGTCTTTGCACATATAGTTTATCTGTACTTTCAACTGGCTCAGTTATAAAAAATGCATCTTCACATAAAACTACTTTCCCATTAAGAAAATCTCTTATTTGTGATGTCATATGAGTATCCTCTCCTAATGTTTCTCCATTATATAGTTGTGTCTTTAGGATTACATCTTTTCTAAAGGCTGAAAATGCTCCTGCTAATGTAAACATTGAGTTTGTAATTGATTGAAACCCTCTTCCTACTATAAATGCTTCACAATACTCAAATAGCTCACATTTTTGAATTAGTTTTTTATATAATCCTTTAGTTTCTTTTATTTCTGTAAAATCTGTTACTATAACTCCTGTCATTGCTGAAATTTCTATGTTATTTTCAAATTTATATACCATATTCTTTATTGCATTTTTTTCTAATATCCCATCTGAATCTATGTTTATTATGTATTTACCATCCGCCATATACAAGCCTTTGTTTAGAGCTTTTGCCTTACCTTGACTTGAATCTAACCACCACATTCTTAGATTTGAATATTCTTGTTGGAGATTGTAGTATATCTCTTTTGAAGCATCATTAGATCCATTATCAATTAAAAATATTTGAAGATTTTTTATAGGATAATCACTATTTTTAATTGATTCTATGCACTTTTCTAATGATTTTTCTGAATTATATATGGGGATAATTATTGTTACTTTTGGATAAAATTCCATTTCTAATTCTTTTTTCTTTTTAAACCATTTATATAAAAGAAAAACTGCTGCTACTATTCCACCTATAATATCCACCATTATAGGTATAACAAGCCAAACTCCCCAAAAGAGAAACTCTTCCCATACTCTTTCCATTATTTTATTTCACCTACCTTTTGCCTATTAATTTGACTTTTAGTAAAGACGAAATAATATAGTATTATTGTTGTTATAAAAAATATAACTCTTGCTATTACGGTATGAGTTATTTGATAATACTCTACTCCTAACATTTTAACTGTTCCAATTATAAATAAAACTCTAAAAATATTAGTTACAATTAGATAGAAATTCCCTAGTATTAATGCTGTAATTTTCTTACCTATGTTTAAAAATGGGAAAAATAATACTAAGGATGAATATACTATTAATTCTATTATTCCAGAACATTCGTAGTTTAATAACATTGATATTATTCCATCCTTGGCATCTATTATTAATACTGCATTTTCTGCATAAATCTCATAAGCATTAACATATCTTGATAATATATTTAATAAATAACTAATAAAATCTATTAAAACATTCTCCAATGGTTGTATAAAAAATACTGCTAGTATTGCAAAACAACCTACACTTCCTATAAGAAACTTATAAAAGTTCATATTTAAGCTCTTAAATAAATTTATTGCAACTATCCATAATAGCACTACAATTATAAATGACATTGCTACACACCTTTTATTTCTTTCTTTTTAATTAAAATACTCATTATGGCTATTAAAGCTATAGCCAAAGTACTTCCTACAATCCCTGTTACTAAATAAGGATATTTAATATTAATGATTACACTATCTGTTTTTGTTTTTACTAAGTTGTTTACTTCTTCATATTCTCCATCTATAACCTCAAAGGCATCTAATGCTGCAATTGGAACTATTGTGTTTGGCTCTGAAATTATTTTTATACTTTTATCTTGATTATAAATTACTTCTATTGGTACTACTTCTCTATTTGGTAATGTATTTTTTTTATATCCTAATATATCTTCCATTATTTTTATTGCATTTTCATCCCTTGTTGATGTTGCAAAATATGGTAGATTCAATCCAATAAAGGTTATATTATTTCTTTCATATAAGTATGAAATTGCTCTACTTCCTACTATACACTTTGTTGAGTCATTACTTTCTTCACTTGTTAGGAAGGTAGCTTTAAACTGACTATCTTCCTCTAAGAAGTCTCCAAACTCAACCTTTTCTCCTTTGTAGTAAACCTCACCATAGTTATTTTTTATCATTATTTCATTTGCAGTAACACCTAAGAATTTTTCTTCCATTCCTGTTGTATCAATTACTATTTTTACACCTTCATTGGCTACACTTCTTATTAGGTTCTCGGCATACTCTTTATTTTTATATGAAAATCCTGATAAATAAATGGTTTTATAATTTATTAAATCTTCATAAGAATAATCTTCAAGATACTTCTCTTGACCTACTGTAAATGTAGGAAACATTAATGATATATTAGGTGCATACTTTCCAATTGCTATACCATCATATTCTACCTGTGTTCCAAACTCTGTATCTATTGGATACTTGTAAACTATACTTGCTTCGTCCTCATTGACTACGCTAAAACCAACATCATTGGCTGCTATTTTTAGTTCTTCATAATCCTTGATTTTATCCTTTTTAACTACTAATGTATCTGCACCTAGCTCTAAGCTTCTATCAAACATTAAATGAAATCCATTATTCTCTAAGGCTTCATTTACTTCAACTATATTTTTTCCAGTTGTTGCTCCTTGCCAAGCCCATCCGAATACTTGAGATTTTTTGTTCTTTCCATAGTTTAAATAATAACTTGGAAATGATTCAAATTCTGATGCATCTAGCATAGCTACCTTTTGGGTTGCTACTTCCGTTGCCATATCTAATCTAATAGCATCATTATTCTCAAAATCTCCTTGCTTTACAATTGTTATTAATCCAATGGAAGAATCTATTGTAATAAGCATTATCAAACTATATAAGATTCCTCTTCTTAGTGTGTTCCATTTCATTAATGCAATAAATAGCATACATAGTGCCATAGCTGTTAATCTTGTAGTCCAAAATAATTGCCCCATAGGAAAGGATGCAATTATATCCATTACAGTTGGCGTTGTTGTTATTAGAATAATTATAGGAATTATATATCCTGTTCTCCATTCTTTTTTTGAAAATAGAACTCCAAAAATTGCTATTATTAAAAAGCTTATTCCAAAATAATATCCTTTATTATTATCAAACCTTAAGAATGGATTAATAGAGTCACTTAACTTTGTTGCAAAAAATATCATTGCTTCTTTTGCAGCATTTTTATCTTGATTTACTATTCCACCTTTTAAAGCTGGTATTAGCCATATGCTACTTATGAATATTCCTAAGAATGCATAGGTTAATAGAATTATGCACTTTTTATATGTCTTGTTATATATGGAGTATATTAATGAAAATATAAATAACGTAACTCCTGTTAATGCTGCTAACATTGCATGGTCTAATGCAATTAATGCCATTCCAATTGATATCATTATGTAATTAAATATTTTATTCTCATTTATTCCTCTATAATAAAAATAAAATAAATATGGAACTATCCAAATAGATACACTAAATGGAAGATTTCCTTGTATGTATATAATCTCTAAATTATATGGTACTATCATCCACAATATTGCTAATATTAATCCTAGTTTTTCCCTACCTAAATATCTTCCAAATACTATGAATGCACTTCCCCCTACTATGAAAATCAATAATATATATAGGTTATAGGCTAGGAAAATGTTATTTGTTATAAAGTTTAAAAATGCTATTATGTAATATACTAGTGGTCCCCAATACCTATATGGCTGTATTCCGTTGTACCAATTGGGGTCATAATTTAAAAATAAATCTCCATTTTTTATTGAATCATATAATATGTTAGCTTTATAAATATGTCCATATGTATCACTTCCTAAGGGATATATACCTTCCCTGTTTACATATATAGTTAATGCTACTGATAGAATTATTAATATTATAATTGATATTACAAAAAATTGTTTTTTCTTTTTTTCTTGTTTTTTGTGTATTCTTTTTTTCAAGTTGCTACCTCCTAGGCCTCTATTATATAGGTTCTCGTAGGATTTTCACTTATTTCTATCTTAAGCAGTTCAAGATTTAAGCTTTTACATATCAGTTGTATATGATTAAAAAACACCTTTCCTATATTTTCCATAGTCGGTTCTTTTTTGCTAAAATGATCCAATTCATTTAAATAAATCCCTTCAAATCTATTAAAATATGCTTGTAGCTTATTCTCAACTAATGAAAAATTTAATTCTTCTTCTATTGAACTTCCTAAACTAATCTTAGTTTCCCACGTATGTGGATGAATTTGAGATCTTCCTTTTCCAAAATCAACTGAGTGTTTTGCATTTATATAGAAATTAAATTTATAATATATTTTCACGCTATCCACCTTCTTTTTTTGTAAAATTATGTATTATATAGTTGTTATTTAAATATACTATTAATTATAAATTTTATCCACTATATATTCAACCAAATTTTAGGTTTTTTACTTGTTTAGTGGAATTTATGATATCTTTTTATTTATTCACTATGTGTAAACATTTTAACTTGTATTTCATATAATTTGAATTTTTAAATTTATTTAGTTAATACTAAGTTTATATAAAATTTAAAGGAAGTGATTATATATGAACAAAAACAAATCAATCTATTTACCTAAAGATAGAACAGATTTTTCTCCTAAGGAAAGTGAAATTAGGAGTGGTAATACTCCATTACCTAATCCTGCTGTTGACCCTATTGTTGTTAACAACATTGCTCAAGCTGAATTTGATTATACTGAAGATTTAGAAGACGAACAGTAAACTTTATAATTAATTAGTCACTCTATTTTTAGAGTGACTAATTTTCTTTTCATCCTATTATGTGACACATCCTACTATTTTATAGTATACTTATTTTATCTTAGTATAATAATGGAGGTATTTAAAATAATGAAATGCTATATTCACACTGATAGAGATGCTGTTGCAATGTGCACAACTTGCAATTCTGTAATTTGTGAAGAGTGTAGAGTTATGATTAATGGCAAGAATGTTTGTAAGAGATGCTTAGAACATTCACATAATCAAAACTTTGACTCTAACAATAATTCTAATCAAACATATTCTACTAATACTAATGAAAGTTTCAATAGTCCCCCTAAGGTGAATAAAAATTTATCCTTGGATGTAAATATAACTAAACTACTGGTTTGGATAAGTATTATTTTTAGTGTAATTAATATATTTAATTTCTTATTTTTAGCATCTAAAGATATATTCTCTCTAATTCCATTCTTTAATAATATGAGTATCAATATATCATTTATATTATATGATGTATTATTCTTATTAGGATTCTTATTATTGTTAGGAGTTAATTTATCTAAGGTTACTAACTTTCCACTAGTGAATAATAATAACATTGGTGCATTAACAATGCTTTCTATTGCTTTAATGGGATTAGGAGTTATTATAGTAACTGTTTTTGCTAATGGTCCTATAAGTTTAGGGAATGTCTTTGGATTATCTGCCCTTTTAGATAATCTATTTACAAATCCTATTTGGCTAGCTCCTGTTACATGTACTTTAGTAACTATTTTTGGAATATATAAACACAAAATTAACATTAATATTACTTATTAATGTTAAAGCCACTTAGATTTAATATAATTTAAGTGGCTTTAGTTTTAATAATATATTTCTATCTTTGCATCTCCTAAGTTTTTAGGGATAAGCTCTCCTTCAATTTCTACATCGTTTATAATTATCTTTTTACTACTTCCTTTAATAACTTTTATAGCGTAATTTTCAGTCTTATTCTTTATTTCTATCTGGAATTCTTTCCACTCACTGGGAACACATGGATTTATTGAGTATCCTTCACCCTTAATATTTTTCAACCCTAGAATATTTTCTATTCCTACTCTATACATCCACCCTGCTGCTCCAGTATACCAACTCCAACCTCCTCTTCCTCCATGAGGTTCTTTTAAATACACATCTGCTGCCATTACATATGGTTCAACCTTATAATTCTGTGCTGATATTTCATTGGATGAATGATTTATAGGATTTATCATATTAAAATATTTGAATGCCTTATCACCCATTCCGAGCTTTGTTAATGCAAGAATTACCCAAACTGCTGCATGTGTATATTGTCCTCCATTTTCTCTAACTCCTGCTACATATCCTTTTATATACCCTGGTTCTAGCCTTGATTTTTCAAATGGTGGATATAATAGTAGAATTATTCCCTTATCGTCTTTAACTAGATTTTTATCAACAGCTTCCATAGCTTCTAAAGCTCTTTCTTCCTTTGCAGCTCCACTTATAACTGACCAACTTTGAGCTAAGGAATCTATTTTACATTCTTCATTTTCTCTTGAACCTAAAGGAGTTCCGTCATCAAAGTAAGCTCTTCTATACCAGCCGCCATCCCAGGCATTTTTCTCAATATTTTCTCGTATAAATTCCATACTTTCTATAAATTTATTTTTTCTTTCTACGTCACCTATTTTTTCACTAAGTTTTTCAAAGGAATCTAGTATAGAATAAAGGAACCAACCAAGCCATACACTTTCCCCTTTTCCTTCATTTCCAACAGTACTCATTCCATCATTCCAGTCTCCACTTCCCATAAGCGGAATGTTATGTTCTCCAAACCTTAACCCTCTATCTATTGCCTTTATACAATGCTCATAAACGGTTCCATATTTTGATGAGTTATTTACTATTGTATACCTTTCATCCTCCCCATCTCTTAATGGTTCATCTTCTAAGTATGAAACTTTTTCATTTAAAATATCGTAATCTCCTGTAATATTTATATATTCTGATGTCACATATGGTAACCATAGTAAATCATCTGAAAACCTTGTTCTAATACCACTATTAATTACAGGATGCCACCAATGTTGAACATCCCCTTCAACATATTGTCTTGATGCACTTCTTAGAATTTGTTCTCTCATTATTTCTGGTTTTATAACTCCTAGTGCCATGGAGTCTTGTAATTGATCTCTAAATCCATATGCACCACCTGATTGATAGAATGCTGTTCTTGACCAATATCTACAACTTAAATTTTGATATAATAGCCATCCATTAATTAATAGATTAAATGACTCATCCTTAGTTTTTACTTTTATTGTTCCTAAGAAATCCTGCCAATATTTTTTAGTTGCTTCTAGGGCTATGTCTATATCACTTTTTTTAGAGTAATTTACTATATGTTTTTCTATATTATCAGTGGATGACTCAACGCCTAATAACACATAAACTTCCTTCTCTTCATTAGCTTCTAATATTACTTTACTCTGACATATTAATGCTGGGTCATAAATTCCTCCAGTTTTATTATTTAGTGTCTTATATTCTAAAGCTTTAGGATTGCTTAAATCTTTTCCTCTTCCTATAAATTCTTTTCTATCTCCTAAGAAATTGTAGCTCTCTCCTCCTATAATTGTTAAATAAGCTTTTTCTTCTCCAAAGTATTTACTATAGGGATTTGATGCCATTATATAATTATTCCTAACCTTAGTTGTTATATATCTTCTACTTCCATAGCTATGAACGCCCATAACCATTTGAGCATAATAAAATACTGATAGTTCCCTCTTTTTATCTGTTTGATTTTTCAGCTTGACCTTACCAATCTTTAAGTTTTCATTCATTGGTGTAAATAGGGTATACTCCCCTCTTATTCCTGAAACTGAATGTTCAAATTTAGAATATCCAAAGCCATGCTTTATTTTATATACCCCACCATCCCTTATTGGTTCTGGTGTTATTGAAAAATATTGACCTGAAACATCATCTCTTATATATAATGCTTCTCCTAGATTATCTTTTATTGGATCATTATTCCAAGGTGTTATTTTGTTTTCTCTTGAATTACCAAACCAAGTATACGATGACCCACTTTCTGATACATGGAAGCCAAAGTTTTCATTTGATATTACATTTATCCATGGTGCTGGTGTATTTTTATATTCCTTAAGTCTAATTAAATATGCCCCTTCATCTTTTATAAATCCACCATATCCATTATAAAATAATAGTTCCTCTTCATCATATTCACTTGATTCAATAATTTTGTATTCTTCAATAACTGTTTTTTCTAATTTTTCTCCAATATAAATTGAATAATCTTCACTTTGTGAATTAATAGGTTTTAAAATCTTTCTATCTTCTAATTCCTTATGCCTTAAGAAATTATCCTCATCTAACTCATCTATTTCGTTTATTTGATTTATAATTGATCCTCTTGTTCCATCAACATAAAAGGCTGATATTCCTATTAAAAGGTTTCTTATATCTTCTCCCATTGTTGATTTATTATGAATGAATATACCACTTGGTTTATTTATACTATCACCTTGATTAGCTAAGGATATTATTTGCATTATATTTTTTTGTAATGGTTCATCATAGCTAAATTCTTCTTCATTGTATATTATTAAATCTGTTTTTACGCCTTTAATTCTCCAATAATAATGTAATTTAACCATCCATCTTACTAAATCTAACTCATTATCATCCTTAACTAATAACATTAATATTGGTAAATCTCCTGAAATTCCATATGGCCATAAATCTTGCTGATTTTTACTAATAGTTTTAATGTAATGCTCTCTATCTTTTCTGCCACTATGTAAATAAAAAATATAACTGGATAAGCTCTGATATAAATTTCCTTGTGGACTTCTTATTCCAAGTGCTTTTAACTCTAATGATATTGCTTTATTGTATGATAGGAATGTCTTTTCTAATTTCTTCACATTATCATACTTATTGGTTAATTCTAATGCTTTATTCTTATTTTCTGTAATTCCTGTTATAAAGTATATTGTTTTTATTTCTTCTGGTAATAACTCTATTTCTGACCTGATACTTAATATAGGATCTAATACAGCTCCAACTGTATTGCTTAAAGTTGCATCATTATCCATTGAACTTGGTGATTTTAAATCTCTGTTACGTCCTATAAAGTTTAATCGTGATGTTTCATATGTTATTGGTAGTTCATCCATACTGACTAATTTATGAAATACATATGGACTCTTTCCTTTTTTAGCTCTAGGTCTTCTATTTGCAAGTAAACATTTTTCCTCTTCATTATATTCAGTAGTTATAAATAAATTTGAAAATGTTGGATGTACAGCATCGCTTTCAAAGGTTGTTATTATTACCTCCATATAACTTGTTATCTCTAATCTCCTTGATTTACTTCCTATATTCTTAAATGTCAATTTTCTTATTTCTAAATCATCCTCTGGTGAAATTACAATCTCCGTTTCCGTTTCTATAGATCCATCACTTCTTTTATACTTTGCTTTATCTAGGAAAAATTCTATATTATAGTTATCTCCCTCTGTTTTAGTCGGCTCATATGTTGCACTCCAATAATCATTTGAATTTAAATTTTTAACATAGAAGAACATTCCACTATTATCTGTAGTTGAATCTCCATTCCATCTATATAAAAATGTATCTTCTTTTTTTGAGTATCCTCCCCCTGTTAAGTTAATCATTGTGGAGTAGCTTCCATTTGATAAAAGTAATACTTCCTCATTTTCTTTCAGTGGATTATTGTGTACTCTTGGAACCATTGGTTCATATTCCAATTTACCTTTTGCTACTGTATAATTTTCCTCTCTTTCATAGGTTATTTTAGTTGGTATTCTTTCCTTTAATAATAGCTCTGTTGCTTTTATTTCTGGAATCCTATGAAATCTTTCTTGAAAAATGTTTTTATTTAATGTGTTATTTAACGCCATTAGTGACATACCTAAATGGTGTACCATATAACACCTAACTTCTCTTCCGCTATTTTCTTTTTCCTCTTCATCACTAGTTACAGTATTTATTCTATTTGGCGTATAATCTATTGATTCAATAAACCCATATCTGCCCACTGCACCTAACTTCTCTAATCTAATTAGATTATCAATTCCTTCATGCTTATCAAATGGGATTACCATAATTGTAGAATAAGGTGATACTACTAATTCATCTTCTAATCCTCTTTTTAACCCTATTCCTGGAACACCAAATGCCTTATACTGATAGTTTTCTGCAACATCAAATTTATAATATGCACTTTCAGATATTCCCCATGGAACCTTTTTTTGTTGTCCAAAGGCCTTTTGTGATTTTATTACTGAATCATATGTTAAATCTAATAATGTTCCTTTATAATTTTTCATTATTAAGGATGGCATAAAGTATTCAAACATAGTACCGCTCCATGATACTAATGACTTGTTTGAAAATGTCTTTGAGATAGCTCTTCCAAGATTAAACCAATGTGATTTAGGAACTTCCCATGTTGCAATAGCTAAAAAGGATGCACATCTTGCTTCTGATGCTAATAAATCATAATATGAATTTCCTAAACTATTCTCTTCTAGGTTATAGCCTATGGAAAATAATCCTCTATCATAATTATAAAGACATTTAAAACTCATATCTTTTATTATGTTACCTATTTTTCCCATCAGTATATCTATTCTATTTAAAAATGAAGTTAAACAATTAATTCTTCCACTTAAGAGTTCTTTAAATTCCTCACCTGAAGAATTCATAACTTCACTTAAATGTTCTATTAACTCAACTATTGATGGAAATTCTTCTTTATATTCATCTAGTAGTAGTTTTTCGAATCCCTCAAATAAATAATCATAGTATGATATTTTTAACTTAATCTCATTTTGTATCTTTTTACTCCAGTAATCTTGTTCCTCATTATCAAAATTTATATCCTTTAAATAATTTAATATTTCTTCTAGGAAGGGGATATATTCTTTTAATTCTATTTTACTATTTAAATTTTCATATTGTATTGTTTCTAGTATTTCAAATCCGTCTTTTAAAGATGAAATCTCCTTTTTTCTTATTAATGGATTATGTTTGTATTCTTCTAATGCTTCTTTTATTATAAATAAGTATGCTAATAAATTCCCACTATCTACCGTTGAAACATATCTAGGCCATAATGGATTTAAATTACTAGTGTCATACCAGTTTAAAAAATGACCATTATATTTTTCTAATTTATCCATTGATTCTATGGTTAACTCTAGTCTATCTATTACTTCTCCTAATGGTATATATCCTAAATCATATGCAACTAAATTTGATATTAACCCCATTCCTATATTTGTAGGAGATGTTCTATGAGCAACCCCCTTATATGGTAATTCTTGATAATTATCTGGAGCTAAAAAATTATTCTCTTCATTTACAAAGTCTTCGTAATATGCCCATATCCTTCTACTAAGTATTCTTAAATATTCTATTTCTTCACCTGATAAGTCCCTTTCTTTATCTACTTTACTCTGACTAACTGCATGTGCTAGATATGGTGATAGTGACCATAGTATTGCTATTGGTAATACTGAAAGTCCTGTTAATAGATTTATATTAAATCCTAATCCTATTACTACAATTGAAAATATACTTGAAAACCACATAGTAGTATAATACTGTGATAGTGTACTACTTGATTTTTTCTCCACATCCTCAAAGGATGCCCATTGTAATAATTTCTTTTTAGATATTGTTAACCTAAATAAGGTTCTTATTATTGCATCACACATTAAGTATGCTTGATATGGTGTAAAGCTTAATATTAGTATACTTTCTTTTAAACTCTTTATTGTTCCATTTAGATTTACCTTTGGTGTAACTACAAAATCTGTTATTGTGAACATTATAGGAATTGTAAAAATTAGTAAACATAATATTGATACTGTAGCTATACCCTTTAAAATTGTTAAAGATATTACCACTGCTAACAGTATACTTGGTGCTAATAAGCTTCTTCTTAAGTTATCAAATATTTTCCACTTAGAGATTAAGCTGATTTTTTTTGAAAAAATCCAACTTCCTATTTGCCAGTCTCCTCTAACCCATCTATGTATTCTTTTACAGCTAGCTTCATATGTGGATGGGTAACCATCTATTACTTCAACATCTGAAATTAAAGCACATCTTGTATATGCTCCTTCTATTAAGTCATGACTTAAAATTCTATTCTCTGGAAATTTATTTTTTAATATTGAATAGAATGTATTAATCTCTATTATTCCTTTTCCTGTGAAAGTACCTTCTGCAAATAAATCTTCATAGGTATCTGAATAAGCCGTTGAATATCCATCTACCCCCTCATCTCCTCCAAATATTTCTGAAAACTGTGTTTTGTTTTTACTTTCATATGATATGGTTACTTTAGGCTGCATTATACCATACCCTCTTTTTACTATTCCATTTACAACCTTAGGCTTATTTAATATATGACTCATTGCCCCTATCATACTTGATGCCATTTCTCTCGGTAAAAATGTATCTGAATCTAATGTTATTATGTATTTTGCATTTTGAATATGAGTTATTGGACTACTTATCACATTAAAGCTATGGTCTTCTTCTCCCTTTAGTAATGCTATGAATTCAATTATTTTTCCTCGTTTTCTCTCTTTACCCATAAATATATTTTCTTTTTTATTGTATATTCTTTTTCTATTTAAATAGAAGAAATGTTTCTTTCCATTAAAGTATTTCTTGTTTAAAATTTGGGCACTTTTTATTCCTTGTGATATTACCTCTTTATCTCTTAAATCCTCTTCTTCTTTTGAATCACTAAAATCATTTAATAAAACATAGTATATATTTTCATCCTTGTTTCCTAGATAAAATACCTCTAACCTTTCCATAAGCTCCTTTATTCTATTTGCACTTGATGTTATTGTTGGTATTATAACTATAGTTTTATCTTCTATTGGAATTCCGTTTGAATAATCTAGCTTTGGTATATGTCTTAAAGGAATTAATTTCCCTACATATCTATTTATTATAACTAGAGCTATTTCACTTGAAGGTATAAGTAATATTAATCCGATAATTATATATTGGTTTATGGTATATGTATCTGAGAATACATTTGTTATTCCTAAAGTTATTGCTATTATTGATAGTGTTGCTAGTAATATATATGTAATAAATTTACCTTCTGAATATGTGTTTTTAATTTTACACTTTGCTTTAAAGCTTTTTACTAATTCTTCTACTCCTACATCTATTAAGTAATACCCTACATGAGTACTACAACTTCTTTTCCCAACTTCTTTTGCCCTGTTTGATAGATATACTACTTTTTCTGCTATTACAACTTCATCAACTTGAAATTTTCTACTTATACTTTCAATTTTATGTCTATAATAATCCTTAGACTTAAAATCCATTTTCTTATATACATTGCTTGGATCTGAATTTAATATTTTTTCTACCTGTGATGTATTTTCAAAAAACGCCTTCCAATTTGCTGCTTCTACTTCTCTCAAGGATTTTATAATTGACCCAATTTTACTCTCTAAGGCTCCTTCTAAAAATATATTTTTAACTAGTGCTTCTTCTTCCTTATCCTCTAATTTTTCTTTAATAACAATGTAAATTTCTTTATTTTCTATTGAATTATCTTTTAATATTTTTATTGCTTCTATAACAAATATTGGTGAGTATATTACATCTTTTTGTTTTATTTCTTCTATAAGACCCTCAAACTCTTCCTTGTTTTTTCTTTCTAAAATATTTATTGCAAACTTCTTTCCATCTATTTTTTCTTTTTGCAATTCTGTTAGGCGTTTAGTTATTTTAGATAAATTAACAATTAACGCACTTCTTAACATTAATGGAAAAGCCCATAATTCTCCCATTGTTAATTTTGTATTTCTATTGTTAATGTACTTTACTAAATCTTTTTCTTCCACGACTCCTTCTTTTTTATTCACATAATCTTTTGCTATTATATAAATTCTTGGATTTACTTCATTTTTTTTAGCCTCATCTGGTGGTAAATTTGTAAAATAATCTATTGGCATATTTTCTTTTATATTCTTATATTCCTTTTCAATTAAATATATGTTATCTAGTAACCACTCTGCTGACCCTAATAATTCTTCTCCATCTTTTGATAGGGTTTTTATATATTTATGGTCTTTTTTTATTTCTTGAAAGCTACTTTTTAATTCACTTAGTACATTTTTTCTTAATGTTTTATTTGAACTACTCATAAAATAGTCACCCCTCATTTGTATATTGTTATCTTAGTTTTTCCAATTATAGATTTTTGATACACAAATAAAAGCATAGAGGTTTCCCCCTATGCTT